>JBGTEC010000169.1:0-11607 GCA_041747995.1 Wenzhouxiangella sp. | reverse complement strand
CAGCATTTCGCGCGAGATATTGAGCGGCAGGTCGGCCGAATCGACAACGCCGCGCATAAAGCGCAGGTAGCGCGGCACCAGTTGCTCGGCCGCATCCATGATGAAGACGCGCTGGATATACAACTTGACGCCTTCGCGGTCGTCACGGTTGATCAGCATGTCGAACGGTGCCTGGCTCGGCAGATACAGCAGCAGGCTGTAGCTCTGGCTGCCCTCGACATGGTGATGAGCCCAACTCACCGGGGGCTCTGGATCGCCGCTCAGGCCGGAATAGAAATTCTTGTAATCATCATCAGACAGCTCGGACTTCGGGCGGGACCACAGGGCCTGGCTGTCATTGACCACCTCATCCTTGCGCTCATCGTCGTCCTTGCCCACCTCGACCAGACGGATGGGAAAGGCGATGTGATTCGAGTAATGTCGAATGATGCGCTCGAGCTGCCAGCGGCTGAGGAGATCCTTGTGTTCATCTTTCAGCTCCAGGGTGATGGTTGTTCCCTGGGCATCATGCTCGATCTGCTCGATGCTGTATTCGCCTTCTCCGGCCGACGTCCAGCGAACGCCCTCATCTGGTGCGGCATCGGCTCGACGAGTCTCGACTGTCACGTTTGCGGCCACGACGAAGGCGGCATAGAACCCGACGCCAAACTGGCCGATCAGCCGCGCATCCTTTTTCTGATCACCGGACAGGGCTTCCAGAAAGCGGCGGGTGCCGGAGCGGGCGATCGTTCCGATGTTCTCGATCACCTCCTGGCGGTTCATGCCGATGCCGCGGTCGCTGATCGTCAGCCTGGCATTGTCGGCATCGAACGAGATCTCGATTCCCAGATCCTGATCAAGGCCCTTGAGGCTTTCGTTGGTCAGGGCTTCGAAACGCAACTTGTCGCTGGCGTCCGAGGCATTGGAGATCAATTCGCGAAGAAAGATTTCGCGGTTGGAATACAGGGCGTTGATCATCAGCTTCAGAAGCTGGTGGACCTCAGTATCAAAGGTGCGGATTTCCGGGGCGTTCACATCACTCATGGCTAACAGGATTTTTAGATAAGGAACCTGCTGCCAGAAGTGGGCGTGATCCCCCCAGAATTCAAGTCAATCCCGGCCCTTTCGTCATCTCCGCCTGTCGCAAAAGGAACAAGAAAAGCTCACCACAGAGGCACGAAGGTCACAGAGAAAAGCATGGTGAATTATCGTTTTCAAAATTTATTTCTCTGTGTTCTCTGTGTTCTCTGTGCCTCCGTGGTAAATCCCTTTTTGCCCCATGAGAGGCACAGGACTCCCCAGCCTCACTCCAGCCCCAACACCTCCCGGCCCTGCCGGAACACCACATCAACCGGAATGCCGGCTGCGTCGATCCGGTCCAGGTCGGCCTGCAGGCGCTCGCCCACCATGCCCATCTCCTCAAGCATCCGGCCAGCGCGCTCGTAATCGCCATCGCCCTGCAGAATCAGTATCTCGCGTGACAAGCCGTCCACAGCCTCGCTGAAGCGGTCCGGGATCACCCGGTAGCGATTGTCGGCGCCACGCTCGAAAGCCCCGTGCTGGTCAAAATAGTTGAAGCGCATCATGTTGGCGCGACCATGCGCGCTGGCGGCCCCGAAACGAACACTACGGAAAATGCCGGCCAGAAAGGTGACGTAGTAATCCATGATGTCGCCTTCCATTTCCCCGGCCTCGAGCAATTCGCGCACCATGAACAGGCCGAGCACATCCGCCTTGCCTTCTTCGTGGGGGCTGGCGTGCTCACGCAATGCTTCACGCACGGTCTGGTCTCCACTGACGGTGTGCTTGATGCCCAGGCCATGGGCAACTTCGTGAAACATGGTGTTGCCGAAAAAGGCGTCGAAGCTGATGTGCTGCAATTGGTCTTCTGCGATCAGGACTTCCGAGATCGGCACCAGGATGGCATCGAATTTCGCCAGCATGGCATTTTTCAACTGCAGGCGGCGCGTTCCCTTGGCGAGTTGAACTTCTTCGTCGTTGGGCAGGTTGACCGCAATGGTCTTGGAGCCGGCATTGGAGTGTCCGGCGTAGTAGAGCATGTCGTAGGCATTGAGGTCTGAATCGGTTCCGGGCGATTCACGTCGGTATTGCTCGGGCACTGGCAGGCTGCGTTGCAGGTCCGGCAGGAAGGCCGCGTAACGTGACAGGCGGTCACTCCACTCACGGTCCTTGACCATCACGTACGCCTCGTAACCGGCTTTTGCCCCGTAGCGCTGGTCTTCGTAGGTTTCGATGGCGCCGATGATCAGCTCGACGTTATTGTCCGTGACGTCCAGCCAGGCCAGGTCCGAAGGCTGGTAGTCGTCGCTGACCAGCGCTTGTGCCCGCAGGCGCAGGTAGTCGGCGAAGCTTTCGCTGTCGGACAAGTCGGCTGCTTCTGCCAGCAGTCCAGCCGCCTGTTCGAGTTCATCGGCAAAGGCTTCATGGTACGGAATCACCACGAGGTCGCCCGCCTCGTCGCGACGAATGAGCGTGTAGAGGTCTTTCTTTCGCTCATCATCCAGCGCATCGAATTCCTCGTCGGTCATGTCGGCCGGGTAGTAGTTGGCGCCGGGTGGCTTGGGGCCATAACCAGCTACAAATGGACGATTGCCGGCAAGACGATCCCAGGGGCCATAGTTGATTTCGGCAAGCTGGCGGACGGTCGGATTGTCGATGCTGTCGAGTAATGGTTGAGGTGGACCGTAAGCCTGGTGCCAAAACAGCCAATCCATGATGTCGGCAGCCTCGATCAACAGGCCGATCATCTGGCGCTCGTTATCGCCGAGGTGATCGATGGGCGGTTCAAGTGTGAACTCTGCAAAGATCTCCGGGCGCGCCGGCGCCAGCGCGATCGGTTCGCGCTCATCGCCAGTGCTTGTCGGAGCTTCTTGTGCCGGTTCCAGGGTGGTTCCAGGTAGCGGATCGTCCTGGCAACCGGCAAGAAACAGGAGCATCAGTGCGGTAACAGACGGACAAATCAGTCGGGACATGGGGAGCTTCTCGCGCTTCGATCGGGGCCAAATATCAATTGTACTGATTTCAGGCGTTTGCATCCTGGCGCCGCGCCTCGCATAATTGACCCCTCGCGATGATGTCGAAACCTGTCCGGCCTCACCCGAAGATAACCAGCAAACTATAAGAATCATAAGCTTATGCGTGATCGTTACCAAATAACAATAACCGATTACAAGGGGGCCAGGCACTTCACTCTGAGCCAGTTGATGCGTCGGATGTTGGCCGGCATCGGCTGCGCGCTATTTGTGGCCATCCTCGGTGGCACGCTATTGATCCATGGGCTGAACGGAAAAGTTGGCTCCCTGAAGTCCAAGGTTCGCAACCTGCATGCCCTGCATGAGTCGATCGGGATGGATAATCAGGCTCTCCTGGCTGAGCGCAGCCAGTTGCAGCAGGAGGTCGACGAAAAAGCCCAACTGCTGCTGGCCCTGGGTGACGAGTTGGAGAATATCGAAATCATGATTGGCGTTCGCGCCGAGCCCGAACGTCCGCTGGCCCAGCGGGTGGATACGGCCAGCCAGACGGCATTCGAGAAACGCTTGATGCTGGAGTCCATTCCGAGCGGTTTCCCGGTCGAGTCAGAAACCGTCACCAGTCGATTTGGCATGCGCCGACACCCGATTCAGGAGCGCACCGCCATGCATGGCGGAGTTGACTTACGCGCGCCCACCGGCACACCAATTTACGCCACTGCCGATGGCATCGTGGAATGGGCCTCCAAGCACCACAACAGCGGCCTGGGCAACATGGTCAAGCTGGTCCACAACTACGGCTTCACCACCATCTACGGCCACATGGACAGCGTCTCCGTTCAGGTCGGAAATTACGTTCAGCGCGGCCAACTGCTTGGCTATTCCGGCAACACCGGCGCCTCCGCCGCGCCCCACCTGCATTACGAAGTCCGTCATCTCAACCGGCGCCTTGACCCAGGCCCTTTCCTGCGCTGGTCGATGGAGGATTACGATGTTTTATTCACCAAAGAGGATCGAGTTGAATGGGAATCATTAGTCGAAGTCATTCGTCGGACCGCAAGCGTACCGGAACGACCGTCATTGCTGCAGGGACAAAGCTGGTCGGCGACTTCGCCCTGAGTGACAACCTGCACATCGACGGCAACGTCGAAGGCAACGTGAAGTCTGAAGCCGAAGTCTCGATTGGTGAGCAAGGCAATTTCGAAGGCGATATCGCGGCCTCCAAGGTTCTGGTCAGTGGCAGGTTTTCCGGCAAAATCGATGCTGAGAGGCTCGAAATCGTGGCCTCGGGCAGCGTCTCCGGGACGGTTTCGGTCGGTCAGCTCGTGATCGAGTCCGGTGCGCAGTTTGACGGCACCAGCAAGATCAAGGGCAACGAACCCCCCCGCCGCATCGGCCATGAACGAGTAGAAGAGATCAACCCGGACGCCGCCAAACAAGCCGGCTGATCTCAACCTGACCGCACACGAGAAAAACCAAAAGCAAAAGCTTTCCTGATTATGTACACCCTTCAGCCATCACGGCAGACGGCGAGTGGCGTCACCTGCTGCTCGTGCCGTGGGTCGATCGGCATTGAATCAATGCCCAAGGTTCCCGGGCGCTTTGGTGCCACTGAAACTGCTTGGAAGGGCGTCCGGCGTTGTAAGGCTTCTTGATGGCACTGGGATGGGGAAGGATGCGGTATGAATCGTGCCATCTTCCGCGACCCACGGCACGAACAGCAGCCAACGCCACTCCCCGTTGACAGTGTCGTGCAACGGGTAGGTTTGGCCTTAAACAAACTCGCAACCTCCTGCATCGGGGGGTGTTGGGGGCTTCGGCCCGGCCGGGTCGAAGCACTCGGCATCACCCGATGCTCGAAGCCATCGACAGGCGCAGGTCCCTGAACTTGAACAGGTATTGAAATAGCTGGGCAGTAGCTGAGCTACGTACATAATCAGGAAAGCCTTAACCACAGAGGACACAGAGTTCACAAAGCAATGACTTGTTTTCCTCTGTGCCCTCTGTGATCTCTGTGGTTCAATCTTTCGATCTTCCCACAAAAAAATGGCCCGCTGGTAGGACCAGCGGGCCATTGGGTAATCCTGGAGCTTGCTGCGATCAGGCTCTGACGCGGCGGGTCAGCTTTTCCTTGATTCGGGCAGCCTTGCCTTCGAGGTCGCGCAGGTAGAAGAGCTTGGCGCGACGTACACGGCCACGACGCTTGATCGTGATCGACTCGATCAGCTGGCTGTAGGTCTGGAATACACGCTCGACGCCGGTGCCGTGGGAAATCTTGCGCACGGTAAATGCGGAATTGACGCCACGGTTCTTACGAGCAATGACAACCCCTTCAAAAGCCTGCAAGCGCTGGCGCTCACCCTCACGCACCCAGATATTGACCACAACGGTATCGCCGGCGGCAAAGTCCGGGATTTCCCGTTCGATCTGTTCCTTGTTGATTTCGTCTATGATGTTCATGCTTGCTGGTTCCCGATGTTCTTGAATTTCCCGCAAAACTTCCGCGGTACACAATCCAGCAATTTTAACCTGTTTTACTGCTCTGTGGCAGCCCCTGAAGTGAAAATTCTTCAGGATATGCAACCAGGGCGGCTTTGTCTTCTTGCGTCAGTTCCCTCCCGACCAGCAAATCCGGCCGCAATCGCCGGGTGCGATGCAGCGCCTGGGCGCGTCTCCAGAGTGCGATCCGCGCATGATCGCCGCTGATCAGCACTTCCGGTACCGCCATGTCGCGCCACTGGTCAGGGCGGGTGAAGTGTGGGCAATCAAGCAGGCCGTCAGCAAAGGAATCTTCGACCACGGACTGGTCGTGCCCCAGTACGCCGGGAATCTGGCGTACCACGGCGTCAATCAAGACAGCGGCAGCCGGTTCGCCACCAGACAATACGTAGTCACCCACCGACCACTCTTCGTCGATGACCGAATCCATGACCCGCTGGTCGATGCCTTCGTAGCGACCACACACCAGAATGAGGCGCTCACGGGCCGCCAGTTCCAGAACGCCGGCTTGATCAAGTCGCCGCCCCTGCGGGCTCAGGCAGGCTACCGGCGCATCAACGGACGCGGCGCGCACTGCCTCAATGGTCTTTGCCAGCGGCTCTGGCCGCATCACCATCCCTGGCCCACCGCCATAGGGTCGATCGTCGACACTGCGATGCGGGTCAGTTGTGTAATCCCGCGGGTTCCAGCAATGGAGCTCAACCCGGTTGTCCGCCATTGCCCGACCGGTCAGTCCAAGTTGCTTGAGCCCGTCAATCCATTCGGGAAACAGGGTTACGACATCAATCCGGCGCGGCATCGGGCTTGTCCTCCACCCATTCCAGCGGCCAGTCCACCGTGATCGTGCCGGCGGTCAGGTCGACTGACTTGACGTAACGGTCCTTCACATACGGGATCAGAACGCTGCCCTGGTCCTTGTCCTGAGGGGCTACATCCAGGACATCGTTGGCGCCGGTCGCCAGAATGCGTTGCACCTGGCCGTAGGAATACCCCTCGAGGTTGCGGACCTCCAGGCCGACAAGGTCGGACCAGTAGTACTGGCCACGCTCGGGCTTGGGAAGGGATGCGCGGGGAACATGGATTTCGAGCTCGAACAAGGCCATGGCCTGATCGGTGGTATCGACTCCGCGCAGGCGGGCAACGAGGCGTGGGCCTTGTTGCCGCCACTGCTCGACGACAATCTCGGAGTCTGCCGTCCCTGACAACAGCCAGGGCTGATAGTCGAAGATCGCCGTCGCCGGCTCGGTAAAGGAAAAGACCTTCACCCAGCCTTGCGTGCCCCAGACGCCATTGATGCGGCCAACAAGGACCGTTTCAGCGGCGCCCGGCGCGGACATCAGGCGCTTTGGGTCTGGGCCTTGCGCGCTTCGGTAACCAGATGGCTGACGCGCTCACTCATTTGTGCGCCCTGTCCAACCCAATGGTCGACCCGGTCGGTATCAACGCGCAGGCGCTCGTCCTGACCACGGGCCACCGGGTTGAAAAACCCCAGGCGCTCGATATTGCGGCCGTCACGACGGTTGCGGCTGTCGGTAACGATGATGTGGTAGAAGGGCTGCTTTTTGGCACCACCCCGGCTCAAACGAATCTTGACCATGTTGTCTCCATGAATGCGGCTCGGAACCTCAAAAGGCGCCTCACCAAACGCTGTTTCGGTTAACCGGCAATTGTACCGTTGATCGGCGCTAAAGGGAAGGTGCTTTATGCACCTCCGCTCCGCCTGACTCCCAGCGCGGATCATGCGCAGCCTCGACCAAATCGGTTGAGCGATCCCACATCACGCCATGCATGTTGCCCCAGGGGCGGGCGCGGGTGGTGACCTCGTGGCCCAGCGCTTCCAGGGCCCCGATCTCCTCGGCTGTGAGCGCATTAAGCTCCAGTGAGATCTCGTCGGGCTGGTACTGGTGGTGAAAGCGCGGCATGCTGACCCATGACTCGGGTCCGTTGCCGTCGATAAAGTCCAGTACGCCCAGCAGGACCATGGTGATGATGCGGGCACCGCCCGGCGTGCCGATGACAGCCACGCGCTCATCACTCTTGACGATGGTCGGGCTCATGGATGAAAGCATCCGCTTGTTGGGTTCGATCGCATTGGCGGCAAAGCCGATCAGACCATAGGCATTGGGCTCGCCCGGTGCGGCGGCGAAGTCATCCATTTCGTTGTTCAGGAGTACACCGGTACCGGGTGGTGCGAAGGCGGCGCCATAGGGAAGATTGACGGTCAGGGTGGCCGATACCATGTTGCCCTCGGCATCGAGCAGGGAGAAATGGGTGGTGTTGTCGCCCTCCAGCACCAGCGCAGGATCGGCCGCAAGACTTGCCGAAGGCGTTGCACGATCCATGCGAATCCCCGCCCTGAGTCCGGCGGCATAAAACGGGCTGAGCAGCATTTGTTCGGGGATCTCGACAAAATCCGGATCACCCAGGTACAGGGCGCGGTCACGGTAGGCACGGCGCATGGCCTCGGACAAAAGGTGAACGCGCTCGACTCGACCCATGGCCTCGAGATCATACGGGTCGATGATGTTCAAAATCTGCGCAATGGCGATCCCTCCGGACGAGGGCGGCGAAGCCGTGATCAGTTCGTAGCCACGGTAGCGTGCCCGAATCGGCTCGCGCTCGGCGATCTCGTAGGAAGCCAGATCTTCGAGGGTCCAGATGCCACCGGCTGCGCGTGCGCCCTCGACCAGTTTTTCGGCCACCTCGCCACGGTAGAACCCATCGGTCCCCTGCTCGGCCAGGGCCCGCAGGGTGCGGGCGAGATCGGGTTGACGAAGGATTCGCCCGACTTCGGGAATGTCATCGTCGGGCATGAAAATCGCCGCGGTTTCCGGCCAGCGCTGCATGATATGCCCACGGAAAGCCAGCAACGCCTGGAACTTCTGATCAACCGGAAAGCCCTCTTCAGCCAACTCGATCGCTGGTGCCAGCAAGCGCGCCAATGGCATGGTGCCGTAATGCTCGGCCAAGTGAGCCCAGGCCGCCGGCGCGCCGGGAATGCCTGCCGCCAGCGGGCCGTTGGTGGCCAGATCACGATCGACTTCGCCCTCGGCGTCCAGGAACATGTCGCGGTGGGCCTGGCCGGGCGCGGTTTCCCTTCCATCAATCATCACCGAAAAGTCATCCTCGGCCCGATGCAGCAGCCAGAAGCCGCCGCCTCCGATACCGGAGGACGCCGGCTCGACGACCGCGAGCGCGGCCGATACGGCAACGGATGCGTCAAATGCGTTGCCGCCTTCCTGCATAATCTGGATACCGGCCCGGGTGGCCAGTTCATGGGCACTTGAGACGGCAATCTGTCCCGGCCCAGCGGCTTCTGTAGTAGACGCCAGGACCAACATCAGTCCCACTATCGGGCCGGTCACAATCTTTCCGGTCAGATTGATCATCGTGAATTTACTCCTCGCGGTCCGGCTGCCTGACCGCCAAAATGAGCGCGCAATGCAGTGGCCACGCGTGGGTGAACAAACTCGCCGATATCGCCCTGCAGACGGGCGACTTCCTTGACCAGGGTCGACGAAATGAAGCTGTGCTTTTCGTCCGGGGTCAGAAAAACAGTTTCGACCTGCTTATCCAAGTGCCGGTTCATGGAAGCAAGCTGAAATTCGTATTCGAAGTCCGACACGGCCCGCAAACCGCGCAGGATCACACCGGCGCCGCGCTCGCGCACGAAATGGGCCAGCAGACTGCCAAAACCGACCACTTCGACACCCTTGATGCGCTCATCGGCCAATACCTCTCTGGCCAGTTCGATTCGCTGTTCGAGCGAAAAGGCAGGCTGCTTGTGCGGACTTTCGGCGATGGCAACGATGACATGCCTGAACATGCGCGCAGCACGCGCAACCAGGTCGGTGTGACCGTTCGTCATTGGATCGAACGTGCCGGGATAAACGGCGATGTTGTAATCAGGCGGCTGTGTCATGAGAGACCACGCGTTGGAAACAGCGGATTATACCGCTTCACTCCCGGGCTTCCGTTGCCGCAACAATCGGAGCATCACCCGCCCCTGCTTCTTGGTCCGCACTGCCTCGAAGCGTCCGTCATCGTCCCAGGGCTGGTCATGGGCACTCTCGATATAAATGAGAGCATCAGGCTTCAGCAGACTATCAACGCGCTCCAGCACATCGGCCTGGAGATCGAGGTCGAACGGTGGATCGATGAATACGATGTCGAACGGCTCCGGATTGCTGGTCATCCAGTTCAGGGCGTCGGCCTGCACGACCCGGACCACCTCGCCCCCCGGCCAGGCAGCGCCAATGGCTCGCAATGATTCGGCCAGGGCGCTGTCCTTTTCGACCAGCACCACTTCGGCGGCGCCGCGTGAGGCAGCCTCGAAACCCAGGGCTCCTGTGCCCGCGAACAGATCAAGACAGCGTGCCTTGATGATTCGGGAGCCCAGCCAGTTGAACAGTGTTTCGCGCGCCCGATCCCCGGTCGGCCGCAGCCCTGGCCTGTCAATAACCGGTAGCTTGCGCCCTCGCCACTGCCCGCCGATGATGCGAATCTTCCCCATTCTGGCCGTTGTCATGGTGATAGCATACCGCTATCAGGTCACCCCCTTGGCAATGAATACCTAACCGGCAAAGCAATCCCCCATGTTTTCCATTTTCCGTCGCAAAAAATCCGGTACTGGTCTTGAAACAACCCAGGTCCGGCCGGTCGAAAAGACCGGTGTTGATCCTCTCGAGCAGCGTCTTGAGCGCACCCGCAGCAGCCTCGGCGGGTTGTTTGGACTGATTCGGAGCGCATCGTCCATTGATGAGGAACTGATCGAGGAAATCGAGACCACCCTGCTGATGGCGGATATGGGCGTGGTCGCGACGACGCGAATCATCGATCGCCTGCGCGAGGGTATCCGGCAGGGCATCGTTTCAGAACCATCACAGGTGCTGCCAGCCGTCCAGGCAGAACTCTACGACCTGATCGAACCCAGTGAACAGTTCCTGGCGGTTGATCCGGACAAGAAGCCGTTCGTCATCCTGATGGTCGGGGTCAATGGCGTCGGCAAGACCACCACCATCGGCAAGCTGGCCCGGCGCTACCTGGATGAAGGCAAGAGCGTGCTGCTGGCCGCTGGTGACACCTTCAGAGCCGCCGCAGTGGAGCAACTCAAGGCCTGGGGCGAGCGCAATGGCGTGCCGGTGGTGGCGCAGAAATCCGGCGTCGATACGGCCGCAGTGATCTATGACGCTCTGCATTCGGCCAAGGCGCGCGGTGTCGATATTCTGATCGCCGATACCGCCGGACGTCTGCATACCCAGAGCCACCTGATGGATGAATTGAGCAAGGTGCGACGGGTGATGCAGAAGATCGATCCGGAGGCGCCGCACGAAACCATGCTGGTGGTTGATGCCGGCACCGGTCAGAACGCGGTGGCCCAGGCGCGCCAGTTCAACCAGGCTGTCGAGCTTTCAGGCATCACCGTGACCAAGCTCGATGGCACTGCCCGCGGTGGTGTGCTGTTCGCGATCGCCGCTGAGTTGAAGATTCCGATCCGCTTTATCGGCGTGGGTGAGACTGCAGCGGATCTGCGGCCATTCGATGCCGGCACATTTGTCCATGCGGTGCTGCCGCTGGATAGCCCGTAAAAGATCTTTCCGTGCCGGATGAGAATACGCCCGCAAGCTTCGCTGCCCGGGTGCTGAAATGGCACGCAATCAATGGCCGCCATGATTTTCCCTGGCAGCAGTCGCGCACGCCCTACCGGGTCTGGGTATCTGAGATCATGCTGCAACAGACCCAGGCGGCAACTGTTATCCCCTACTTCGAACGTTTCCTGGTTCGCTTTCCTGATTTGCATTCGCTGGCAGCGGCTGAACTCGATGACGTGCTTGCCCTCTGGTCAGGGCTTGGCTACTACGCCCGTGGACGCAACCTGCATGCAACCGCGCGCATCTGCGCGCAAGAGTTCGATGGCCGGTTGCCCAATGACGCCAAAAAGCTCGAATCACTTCCCGGCATTGGTCGCTCGACCGCAAATGCAATTGTTGCCCAAGCTTTCGATCAAAGAGCTCCGATTCTGGATGGCAACGTCAAGCGGGTACTTGCCCGCCATGCCGGAATCGAAGGCTGGCCGGGTCGCCAGGTCGTGCTCAAACGGCTTTGGCTGGAGGCCGATCGGCGCACGCCGCCGGCCTGC
>JBGTEC010000168.1:0-8496 GCA_041747995.1 Wenzhouxiangella sp. | reverse complement strand
GAGCTGACGCACATCTTCCCATCACGCAGTAGACCCCGGAGCCGACATGACTGACAAACTCGAACAGCTAGTGGAAACCGCCCAGGCCATGGTAGCCCCGGGCAAGGGCATTCTCGCCATTGACGAATCGACCGGTACGATCAAGAAGCGTTTCGATGGGGTCGGGGTGGACAACACCGAAGCCAATCGTCTTGATTACCGCTCGATGATGCTGAGCACGCCGGACCTGGGTCAGTTCATTTCCGGTGCGATCCTGTTCGATGAGACCATTCGCCAGAAAATGCCGGACGGCACACCGCTGGTCAAGGCCATGGAGCAGGCCGGTATTCTGCCTGGAATCAAAGTGGATGCCGGCGCCAAGGACATGGCTGGATTCAATGGTGAGAAAGTGACCGAAGGGCTGGATGGCCTGCGCGAACGGCTGGCCGAGTACGCCAGGCTCGGCGCGAAATTCTGCAAGTGGCGGGCGGTGATCACCATTGGCGACGAAATTCCATCGCGCGCCTGCATCGATGCCAACGCCCATGCCCTGGCGCGCTACGCCGCACTGTGCCAGGAAGCCGGGCTGGTGCCGATCGTCGAGCCTGAAGTGCTGATGGACGGCAGCCACGATCTTGATACTTCTTTCGACGTGACCGAGGCGACTCTCAAGGCCTTGTTCAACGAACTCTACGAGCAGAATGTCATGCTCGAAGGCACCATCCTTAAGGCCTCTATGGTCATCTCTGGCAGTGATGCCGATGACCGTGCGAGTGCCGAGGAAGTGGCCGAAGCGACGGTCGACTGCCTGTTGAACTCGGTTCCGGCCGCCACTGCCGGGGTTGTGTTCCTGTCCGGCGGACAGGGCGATGTCGAAGCCACTGCCCACCTCGACGCCATGAACAAGATGGGCGACATGCCCTGGCCGCTCAGCTTTTCCTATGGACGGGCCTTGCAGGCCGAGTGTCTGCAGACCTGGGCATCCGATCCGAAGGCCAACCGCGAACAGGCCCAGCAAGTCCTCCTCCATCGCGCCCGCATGAACAGCGCCGCGGCTCTGGGCGAATGGGACGAAGAAGAAGAAAGCTGAGCGTTCGGGCACCGTAAAAGCAAAAGCATTAACCACAGAGGGCACAGAGTTCACAGAGCAATAAGAAAAAGTTTTTCTCTGTGTCCTCTGTGCCCTCTGTGGTTCAATCTCTTTAGCAACACTCGTCCTAATTGACCCGAAATGCCATGACCGACAAATTCAGTGACGAAGCACTCGATTATCACCGCCAGCCCGTGCCGGGAAAGATCAAGGTGGTGCCGACCAAGGCGCTGACCACGCAGAAGGATCTGGCAATGGCTTATTCGCCAGGCGTGGCCGCGGCCAGCTCGGCTATCGAGAAAGATCCGGCCAAGGCGCGGGAATACACCATCCGGGGCAACCTGGTGGCAGTGATATCCAACGGGACGGCGGTGCTCGGTCTGGGTGATATCGGTCCGCTGGCGGCCAAGCCGGTGATGGAAGGCAAGGGCGTACTGTTCAAGAAGTTCGCCGATATCGACGTGTTCGATATAGAAATTGACGAGAAAGACCCGGAAAAACTGATCGAGATCATCGCCAGCCTGGAACCGACTTTCGGCGGCATCAACCTTGAAGACATCAAGGCGCCGGAATGCTTCCGGGTCGAAGAGGCGCTCAAGCAGCGCATGAATATTCCGGTCTTTCACGACGACCAGCACGGCACCGCGATCATCACCGCCGCGGCCGTGGTCAACGGCCTGTCGCTGGTGCGCAAGAAGCTGGAGAACGTCCGCCTGGTTGCCTCGGGCGCCGGTGCGGCGGGTATGGCCTGTCTGGATCTGCTGGTCAAGATGGGACTGCCGCGGGACAACATCATCGTCTGTGACCGCGAAGGCGTGGTCTACACCGGTCGCGAGACCGATATGGACGAGCGCAAGGCGAGTTATGCGGTCGACACCGAAGCCCGGACATTGGGCGAGGTCATCCCGAAGGCCGACATCTTCCTCGGCGTTTCCGCACCCGGCGTGCTGACCGCCGAAATGGTCAAGACCATGGCCAAGCGTCCGATCATCCTGGCCCTGGCCAACCCGGTGCCTGAAATCATGCCGGACCTGGCGCGCGAAGTTCGGCCCGATGCCCTGATTGCCACCGGTCGCTCGGATTTTCCCAACCAGGTCAATAATGTCCTTTGCTTCCCGTATATCTTTCGCGGCGCCCTGGATGTGGGCGCCACGGCGATCAACGACGAGATGAAAATGGCCTGCGTCCATGCCATCGCCGAGCTGGCGCGCATGGAAGCCTCCGATGTGGCCGCCCAGGCCTATGGCGGGGTGATCCCCAAGTTCGGCCCGGACTACCTGATTCCACAACCGTTCGATCCGCGTCTGCTGGTTCACTTGTCCGTGGCGACCGCCAAGGCGGCGATGGAATCGGGTGTTGCAACCCGGCCGATCGAGGACCTGGATGCCTACCGCGAGAAGCTGACCCAGTACGTGTTCCGGACCGGCCTGCTGATGAAACCTGTTTTCGATGCCGCCCGCCGTGATCCCAAGCGTGTGGTGTTTGCCGAGGGCGAGGAAGAAACGGTATTGCGCGCGGTGCAGTCAATCGTCGATGACGCGCTGGCCAAGCCGATACTCATTGGTCGACCCGCAGTGGTTGACATGCGCATCGAACGCGCCGGCCTGCGGATCCGCCCGGGCGTGGATTTCGAACTGGTCAACCCCGAGTCGGATCCGCGCTTCAAGGAATACTGGCAGACCTTTCACGAGATCACCCAGCGCCGCGGCGTCAGCCCCGATTCGGCCAAGGCGATCGTCCGCACCCGCACCTCGGTGATCGCCGCGATCATGGTCTACCGCCAGGAAGCCGACGCGATGATCTGCGGCGTGGTGGGTCGCTACGATAAGAAGCTGAAATACATTACCGAGGTGTTTGGCACCGCCACCTCCAGCCAGACCCTGGGCGCCCTGTCGGCCGTGACCAGCGAGCTGGGGACGCTGTTCGTCTGCGACACCCACGTCAACCCCGATCCCACCGCCGCCCAGTTGGCCGAACTGACCATCCTGGCGGCCCAACGGGTGCGCATGTTCGGGATCGAACCCAAGGTGGCCCTGGTATCCCACTCCAACTTCGGCAGCCATGTCAATCCGTCGGCGTCGAAAATGCGCCAGGTTTTCCACCTGGTGCGCGAAATGGCCCCCGAGTTGGAAGTCGAGGGTGAAATGCGTGCCGACGCCGCGTTGCTGCCCGAGATTCGCGAGCGTATCTTTCCCAATTCACGCCTCAAGGGCTCAGCCAACCTGTTCATCATGCCGGATCAGGACGCGGCACATATTGCGTTTTCCATGGCGCGAGTCGTTGGCAAGGGCGTGACTATCGGGCCGATGCTGATGGGCATTGGCCGACCAGCTCACGTTCTGACACCCTCGGCCACCGTGCGCCGGGTGGTGAACATGACGGCAATTGCGGTAGTCGATGCCCAGCAGGCGCAGCGTCAGGCCAGCGAGAATCAATAGCTTCAGCCGAGCCTGCAAGCCGGGGTTGTTCCGACCCAGGATTGGCTAACGTTCGTTTACACGCATTGAATGCGGTCGGCATTGGTTAGCATGGCGGCAAGACCGCAAATCAGGGTGATGCATGAATTCATCCCGTCAGCTTCGCAGCAGCCTGGCCCGCCAGACCCAGGCCTTGATTCTCGCCGGCGGACGAGGGGCCCGATTGAAAATGCTGACCGACTGGCGAGCCAAGCCGGCCGTTCCGTTTGGCGGCCAGTTCCAGGTCATCGACTTTGCCTTGTCGAATTGCCTGCACTCCGATGTGCGGCGAATCGCGGTGCTGACCCAGTACAAGTCCCATTCACTGCTGCGCCACTTGATGCTTGGCTGGAACCGACTCAACAGCGAGTATGGTGGCCTGCTTGATCTCATCCCGGCCCAGCAATGGCTGGAGGATGAAACCTGGTATCAGGGCACGGCGGATGCAATCTACCAGAGTCTGGACATCATTGAATCGCATGATCACAAGTATTTTCTGGTTCTGGCCGGCGACCAGATTTACACCATGGATTACGGGGTGATGCTCGATGCGCACGCGGGCGGGCGAGCCGATATCACTGTTGCCTGCAACAAGGTGAGGTTGGCTGAGGCCGACCAGTTTGGCGTGATGGAAATCGGTCATGGTCAGCGCGTCGTCGGCTTCGAGGAAAAGCCGGCCAATCCGAAGCCAATGCCCGATGATCCCGGACACGCCCTGGTCAGTATGGGTATTTATGTGTTTTCCGCCGATTACCTGCGCAGGACCCTCAAGCGGGATGCCGCTGACGATACCAGTAGCCATGATTTCGGAAATGACGTCATCCCATACGCCGTTCGATCGGGCCACAACGTGCAGGCCGTGTTGCTGGAACAGGCCTCGCCGGGTCGACCGTACTGGCGCGACGTCGGCACACTGGATGCCTTGTTCAAGGCGAACCTGGAGTTGCTGACAGATGACCCGGTCCTTGACCTGTACAACCGGAAATGGCCCATTTTCACCCGCCTGCATCAGTCGCCACCGGCCAAGTTCTGCTCCGGGGGCGCCGGGCGTGGCTGCAGCATTTCATCGTCCGCCGTCAGTATCGGCTGTGTGGTAACCGATTCGGTCCTGCATCAGGTCATGCTTGGGAGTGATTGCCGGGTCGACAGTGGTTGCCGCCTGGAGCAGGTGGTCGCCTTGCCCAATTGTCATATCGAGGAAGGCTGCCGCCTGACGGGCGTCCTGGTGGACAACGGCTGCCAGATTCCGTCCGGCACCATCATTGGCGAGGATCGTAGCTACGACGAGGCGCGTTTTCACGTGACCGAAGATGGTGTCGTCGTCGTCAACCGCGAGATGCTCGGCCAGAAGCACCGCTACCAGCCAGTCGATCCACCCCACCTTTCCGGCCTGCATTGACCGCTGTCGCGAAAGGAACAAAAAAATTTCACCACAGAGGCACGGAGGTCACAGAGAAAAGCACGAATGGTTTTCTAATTTAATTTCTCCGTGTCTCTGTGCCTCCGTGGTGAAATCAGATTTTTTCAGTGGCGCGGTTGCGGTTCTGAAATCGCCCTAGTTCAGCGAGCCGAGATAGGCGCTGATCAGTCTTGATGCATCCGGTTCGTCCCGGCCCAAATCGGGGCGCTGCGTCATGGGTGTCCGGAGGTTGGCTTTGATCTGATCCAGGTAGCGCTCGGCGGTTTGTTCCCAGGTGTAGCGGGTGCGGACCAGCTCTGTGCTGCGCCTGACCAGGCTGGCCTGTGCGCCCAGCGCCTCCAGTAACGCCCGGGCGATGTCGGCGGGGTGTTCCGGGTCGAACAGAATGCCAGCGCCACCGGCGAAGATCTCCGATGGGCCGCCATTTTTGGTCGCCGCCACGGCCAGACCACAGGCGGCGGCCTCAATCGGGGCCAGGCCGAACGGTTCGAACAGCGAGGGCAGGGCGAACACCGAGCCCATTCGGCCGAACTGGCGATAGGCGCAGGCCAGTTGACGCTGCGAGCCGATATTGAGAAAGCTGACCGATGAGCGCAGATTGTTGGCCTCGATCAGGTCGAGAATCGGTCGCAGCACCTCGCGCTCGTCACCTCGCAGCAAATCCAACTGGCTCCAGGGATCATCCAGGCCGCGCACGAAAAGCGCCAGTCGCGCCCGCTCGCGCAAGGCCCTGGAATGGATGAAAGCCTCGACCACCGCGGCGATGTTCTTCTTGCCATCCAGGCGGCTCGAGACCACCACGTGCGGGGTGTCAGGATGATTAATTTGGCGACTGACGATTTCACGCGTTTTGTCATCGTCGGTGGCCTCACCCTGGTTGAAGATCACCGTGTTGATGCCGGGCGGTATGACCCTGAATCGGGCATCGTCGCCGGGCGTGATCGCGCTCTCATAGAGCCGATGGCCGTATTGCTCCATGCGCTCTTCATGAGTCGAGG
The DNA here is from genome assembly GCA_041747995.1 of Wenzhouxiangella sp. Taxonomy (GTDB): domain Bacteria; phylum Pseudomonadota; class Gammaproteobacteria; order Xanthomonadales; family Wenzhouxiangellaceae; genus Wenzhouxiangella. The sequence goes on along the minus strand of JBGTEC010000168.1, from coordinate 2,553 downwards.
TGATGACCGTATCGGCCCATTGCATGCTCAGCCGCTCGGCGGCGATCCGACGCGAAAACCTGAATCGGGCCTCGATGGCGTTCCAGTTGGCCAGGTTGACCCCCAGCTTGTCCATTTTCTGGGCACCCAGCGAATGGCCGGTAAAGGTGAATCCGAGCCCCGATCGCTCGCGCAGCAGGCAGGCCGAATAGCCGCCGTCGGCATAGTGCGCGGTGCAGTAGTCCGGCAGGTCGTCACCGTAGAAGCTCATTATCTGGTCGACGAATTCCGGCAGGTGCGGCCACAGGGCTTCCTTGGGCAGGAACGCAGCGCCACCGAAGGGCAGGCGAATGATGCGCACCTTGTCCTCCAGTTCACCGAAATCGTCGACGGACTTTGAAAATCCGCGCCATTCCGGATCGTCGATCTGTCGAGTCAGAATGTCGACTTCTATACCCGCCCGACCCAGTGCCAGCGCCACTTCCTTGACGTAGACCAGTTGGCCACCAAAGTCGGGGTGCTCGGTCAGGTAGGAGTCCTCGCGATCGAAATTGCCCTGGGGATTGAGAAAAGCGACCTTCATGGACGATCCGCCGCTGGATGCTCCGCCCCGGCCGGCTTGTTGAATGGCCTGCCGGCCGGGCCCCAGCTGACCGTGTAGTCATCATTGACCAGCAGATCGGCACGCGCGCGATGCTTTGAGATGATGTCGTGCTCGATCTCGAGCACCCGATCAATAAACGGGTCCAGCTCCGAGGCGTCGCGAATTCGCTTTTCACGATGGGCCCGGGTACGCAGGTAGCTGCGGTCAATGAATATCCGCCAGTCGACGTTGTACAGCAACAGGGTGTAGGTGCCTTCCACGATCAGGACGCGGGCGTCGGACAGATCGATTCGCTCCTGATCGATCCGGTCTGCGGCATAGTCGACCAGGGGCTTGTCGATGCTGCTTCCAGACCGGAAATCTGCCAGATGCCGATCGAGCAGATCCAGGTGCACTTCGTTCGGTCCGACCCAGTTAATGTCTTTTCTGCGGGCACGGTCGTTGCTGCGCGGCGGGTAGACAAAATAATCGTCCTGCTGCAGCACGGCGGCATGAATATCTTCGGCCTCGAGTCGCAGGGCCAGGGCCGCCGCCGTTTCTGATTTGCCGCTGCCGGATTCGCCGGCGATGGCAATGACTTTTCGGTCGTCGGAATGGATCAAAAACGAACGAAGGTGATCAAACGCCTGATCTGCGGCGAGTTTGTGATGCGGTTCGATAACAATGCTGTCGCCTTTCACGCGGCCTCCCCTACGAGGTTCAAGTGATACGAACTATAATATCGGGCCACGAAATGCATCCAGAAGTTCCATCCATCAGCCGGCGAGGAGGCATGATTCAGTTAACCAGCGAAACCTACCGGGATCTGCATGCAGCACTCGGTCGTCGCCTGGACAGGGTCGCTTCACGCGCCGGTCTGGCCGCCGCACTAGATGCCCTGAAAGAGCACCAGATCGGGACCGGCTTCATCCGCGATCGTCTTGATGAAGTCGAGCGCTTCGTGTTCCCGCGCGAAGATGGCAGCGGACAGTATTTTTCCGCCCAGTTCAACCCGGCCCGCGCGCGACGTTTCGCCGGCGCTGGGCTGAGTCATCCGCCGCCTGATCGACGCCGCATCAACAACGGCTGTTTTCTGTGTGGCGAGAATATCGAATGGCAGCAGGCCGGACGCCAATTCGGCTATGACCTGCCATTCTGTGAGCGGCGCTATACGGCCTGGATGAACCCTTTTCCGCTGGTGCCGGGGCATACGGTTGTCGCCACGCGCAAGCATGTCCCACAGTGCTGGGGCGGCAAAAGCGCGGACCTGCGCGCCATCGTTCATGACCTGCTGGAAATGGCCGCTCACCTGCCAGGCTGGATCGGGTTTTACAACGGCGAGGGCGCAGGCGCCTCGATCACCGGCCATCTGCACTACCACTTCCTGCCACGACCTGCCGGCTACGGGCAGATGCCGCTGGAATTGGCGCTGAGAAACCGGGATCAGGATGGGCTGATCGAAATGCACTACCCGCTGACCTTCGGCCATTGGCATGGCAACGTCGAGCAGGTCCAGGAAGAGCTGGGGCCATGGCTGGACAACTGGCTGGCCACCGCCGGCGCCAGTTCTGACGCCACCGCCAATGCCATTGCCATTGCCGATCCCGACAGCGACCGCCTGGACTTCTATTTCATCCCACGCCACAAGGCCCGTTCACGGGCCGAAGGTTTGAACGGGGTTGTCGGCGGCTTCGAGGCGCTGGGCGAAATCGTTTGCGCCACCGACGAGGAAAAACAACTGCTCGACAGTGGTCGCATCAACTTCGACCACATCAAGAAGGTCCTTGGGCAAGTCTCTGTCGCTCTTTAGACCTACCTGACCTCGTTAGTCTGGTCATAACTCGGCTATTGCCGAAGTATTCCAAAACCGGTGCTAGTGGGCCATGCGGCTAATAAGGTAACGCTCAGAGCCGCTGTGCTGGCGCGAATCAAGGCGCGTTTCGCAGGGAATGGCAGCGTCCTTGCCAAGAAACGCAACGCCGAGTCGCGCC
>JBGTEC010000167.1:0-3458 GCA_041747995.1 Wenzhouxiangella sp. | reverse complement strand
CATGGTCATGTTGTCGGACAATTCGGCGGCTTTGGCCGCGTTGAACAATGAGCTGGTGATCGTGCCGCTGGCTTCGACAACGCGTCGGTCAAGGGCTCGCGGCTCCACCCGGGTGGTCAGGCCTTCGCCATTTTTCTCGATGAACAGCCAGTGTTCCTCGTCGTATTCGGCGCGCATTGCCTGAAAACTGCCATCGTCATCAATGTCGAAGGCAAATTCATCGCCTGGGCGAATGCGGGCCAACTGGCGGGTTTTCTCGTCCAGATTGACGACCCGGTGCAGCAGGCCGGGACCGAGTCCCACCTGGCGGAAGATGCGCTCCATGGTCTGGCCGGACTGAACCTGAACCAGGGTCCAATCCAAAATCTCCAGCTCTTCGCTCAACAACTCCGAGCCAGTCGCCTCATGGGCCAGCAAGTCGGTTGCCACCGGCAAAGGCGGTGTGTCCAGAATCAGCAACGGCTGATCCTCAATGATTGCTGAATCTCCATGTGCCTTGCCATCTCCGGCCTGGACGCCAGGTTCGGGTGCGTTCTGGCTGGCCACAAGGCTGTCACCGCTGCCATTGTGTACATCATCTCGACTGCCGAACGGTGATGCGACTACCACGATCAGGGCAATGACAACCATACCGGCTCCGGCGATGGTCCCGCGCGGGTGGGTCTGAACCCCCGCCCGAACCCGCTCAGAGGCCGTGCCCAGAACGTCAGCCAGGCGAGTCAGGCCAGCGGCCAGTGGATTGCTGCGGTGTGTTCGTCGCCGACTGGCCATGGCTTTTCTCGTCATTGGTTGAAAATTCGCGCGTAAAAACCCGGTAACATTAACTATTTCTAGGGTGATAAGTCAATCCGCGTGGCGCGTTCAGCGCTGATTGTCCGTTTCCGGCCAGGTGATCGCACCATCCGGTGCCGTGATTGACTCTCGCGAGTTGATCGCGCGATCTCGACTTGACCGGTTGCTGGTTTCCCCCTGATAAGGTTCATCAGCTACGTGCCAGAGCGGAGCTCAAGGCTTGCATGAGTTGTACTTGTTGCGCATTAATCTACGTTAACCTGCGTCAAACTGTGGTTAAATTTTTTCCGATTCCAGATATCCAGAGGGCCGACATTGAGCACCATTGACGAATTGACACGCGGTGCGGCCGAGGTGATCCAGGCCGACGAACTCGCCCAGCGTTTGGCCAAGGGTCAGTCGTTGCGGGTGAAGGTGGGGTTTGATCCGACCGCGCCCGACCTCCACCTCGGTCACACCGTCATCATCAATGCCATGCGTCGCTTCCAGGATGCCGGGCATGTGGCGATCTTCCTGATCGGCGATTTCACCGGCATGATTGGCGACCCGACCGGGAAGAATGTCACCCGCAAGCCACTGACCGAAGCCGAAATCAAGGCCAATGCGGCCACGTACGCCGAGCAGGTCTTCAAGATTCTGGACCGGACCCGGACCGAGGTACGGTTCAATTCCGAATGGTTTGGAAAAATGTCGGCGGCCGATATGATCCGTCTGGCCTCGAAGCATACTGTCGCCCGCATGCTCGAGCGCGACGATTTCAAGAAGCGCCACCAGTCTGGACAACCCATCGCGATCCATGAATTTCTCTATCCGCTGGTTCAGGGCCATGACTCGGTAGCGTTGAATGCGGATGTCGAAATGGGCGGCACCGACCAGACCTTCAATCTGCTGGTTGGTCGCCAGTTGCAGACCCAGCAGAACCAGCCGCCGCAGGTCATCATCACCTGGCCGCTGCTCGAAGGTACCGACGGGGTCCAGAAAATGTCGAAATCGCTGGACAACTACATCGGCATCACCGAGCCGGCCGATGAAATGTTCGGTAAGCTGATGAGCATTTCCGATGAACTGATGTGGCGTTACTTCGAGTTGCTCAGCTTCCGCCCGAGCACCGAGATCAACGGGCTCAGGCAAGCAATCAGCGACGGGCGCAACCCGCGTGACGTGAAATTTGAACTGGGCATCGAACTGGTCGACCGCTTTCACGGCGCCGGGGCGGGCGACAAGGCCCGTCAGACCTTTATCGCCCGGTTCAGCCAGGGTGATCTGCCCGAAGAGATTGAAGAAAAGACCCTCCCTGCCGGTGCCGACGGTCTGGGCATCGCCGCCGCTCTGACCGCCTGTGGGCTTACCGGGTCAAACTCCGAGGCCTTCCGCATGATCAGCCAGGGCGCGGCCAGAATCGACGGAGATAAAATCAGCGACCGCAATCTGGTGCTGGAGGCCGGCTTCCAAGGCATTCTGCAGGTTGGGAAACGGAAGTTTGTTCGCCTGACTTTGACCTGATTAAATCGCGCGGCCCACTAGGGGGCCTCTGAATAAGTCTGCGCGGAGCGCGTTTCTGCCGCAAAAGCGCCGTCGCGTCCGCGCAGACTTATTCAGAGGCTCCCTAGCAACATGAACCGCCGCTGATCGCCTCGTCCGCGCTTCCGGCAGCGTCGAAGGGCATGCTGTCGCCGCATCCCTCGAACAGGCCATAGTGGCGGCTGAAATCGCCGATGAAGTCGAAATGGGGCGCGAAGCGGGTCTCGGCCAGCATGCGCCAGGTGTTGCCGCACACCGGGAACACGCGGCCGGTTGCGATGCAGTGATGCTTGTCGAGCACCAGCGCGTCCGGCGCGTTGGGGATGGAGCCTTTGTAGACGACGGCCTGGCCGTAGTCCTCGCAGGCCGGTTCCAGGTCGTCGATGCGGAACAGGCGATAGGTGGCGGAGTAAAAGCGGATATTTCCGGTCAGTGCCCGCAGTTTTGGATCGGTGACCTCAAGCGGGCGGTCTTCCACCAGACGCGGGTCGGCGAAGCCCTGACGGCGGGCCAGATTCTGAAAGTCATTCCAGTACAGTGCGCCGCCCAGGCACTCGCCGTAGAGGGTGGGATCCTGTTGCAGGGCTTCGGGCACGCGCCGGTCGGCGTAGACATCGGAAAAGTAGAACTCGCCGCCGGGTTTGAGCAGGCGGTGAACGCCGCGGATGACCGCGTCCTTGTCCGGCGACAGGTTGATGACGCAGTTGGAGACAATGATGTCAAAGCTGCCCGGGTCCAGGTCGAGCTCATCCAGGCGCTCGATGTAGCCATGGAGAAAGCGAACGTTGTCGTAACCGAACTGCTTGGCATGCCAGGCGCGGTGCTTCTCGGCCACGGCCAGCTGTTCCTCGGTCATGTCCACACCCACCACCTCACCGGACGGACCCACCAGTTGGGCGAGGGCATAAACATCCCGGCCGCTGCCGCAGCCCAAGTCCAGCACCCGGGCGCCTTCAAGCAGCGCGGGACAGACCAGCCCGCAGCCGTAGTATCGGGACAGCACTTCGGGGTGAATCCGCGCCAGCAGTGGTTTGAGCCAGGCCGGCACCGCGCTGACATCGCAGCAGGCGTCGGTCTTGAGGTCGGCTGAGCTTTCCAGTTGCTTGCCGTAATAATCCTTGACGATCTCGTGCATTGAATAGGGT
>JBGTEC010000166.1:0-11109 GCA_041747995.1 Wenzhouxiangella sp. | reverse complement strand
GAACTCCTGAGCCATCGCCAGTTGCGTCCCGCTCCCGGTCAGCGTCTCAAGGATGACATTCAGGTTCTGATCCTCAGCCGATGCCAGAAAAATACCGCGCCCGCCCATACCATCGAGCGGTTTGAGGACTGCCCGTCCGCGTTCGCGCACAAACGCTTTCAAGCGCGCCTGAGAAGAGGAGACCAGGGTTGCCGGAATCAACTCCGGGAACCGGACAATCGCCAGTTTTTCATTGAAGTCACGCAATGCGCGCGGTCTGTTGACCACCAGCGCCCCGGCTGCCTCGGCCCGCTCCAGCAGGTAGGTGGCGTAGAGGTAGTTGGCGTCGACCGGGGGATCGGCCCGCATCATCACCAGATCATCGCACCCAAGAGGCCGGTCTGATACCTCACCGAGCTCGAACCAGCCCTCGGCCTGATCGCGCACCAGCAACGGTCGCAGCCGGGCCATGGTCGTGCCACCTTCCAGGTAAAGGTCGCTTTCATTGAGATAAAAGACATTGTACCCACGTGCCTGGCCTTCCAGCAGCAGGGCGAAACTGGTGTCCTTGACGACCGTGATCGCGGCTATATCGTCCATGACGACGACAAGATTGTTGCGCATACAAGCTCCGGGAAGCGGACAGAGAACGATGTCTATCCTTGCGAAATTGGCAAAAATGCAAAGAAAAACTCCTTTTGCACCATAAACTTGAGCTACTCTATTCTACCGGATTGGCAAATCGGGCAAAGATAGACTAACCTACACATGAACCCACGGGTCACCCAACCGTCAACGACCAGCAAACGGATATGACCGCAGATCAAGAGCAAATCAACGAAAACGGCAAATCAGACCTGAGTGGCCTGAAAATCATGCTGATCGATGACAGTCGGACGATTCGACGTTCGGCCGAAACCATGCTGAGCCGCGAGGGTTGTGAAGTCATCACCGCCAATGACGGCTTCGAGGCGCTGTCCTTGATCCACAAGCATGAGCCTCATCTGATTTTTGTCGACATCATGATGCCGCGCCTCGACGGCTACCAGACCTGCGCGATCATCAAGAACAATGCGCGCTTTCAGAAAGTTCCCGTCGTGATGCTGACCAGCAAGGATGGCCTGTTCGACAAGGCCCGAGGACGCATAGTTGGGTCGGATCAATATCTGACCAAGCCATTTACCCGAGACGAACTGCTGTCCGCGGTTCGCGACCAGATTAAACATTCGGAGCCCGCTTGACAGACCGGGGCACGGGAAGGGATTCAAAGGGACGATGAGAGGGGATCAGCCAATGGAAGCCGAAGCCGGATCGACCGGCGCTCTGCTGGCGCTGCTGGCCGATTACGAGCAGCGCAGCCTCAGCCATGATGTCGGCGAGGCAGGCCGGCAGCAGCAGATCAGTAACTGGGATGGCGTGGTCTTCCGCCTGGGCAGCCATTTTCTGACCTGTCGAATTGATCAGATCGATGAGATAATCGCTTTCCCGCCCTTTTACCCCATCCCGGGAACGAAGGAATGGTTGCTAGGCGTTGCCAACGTCCGCGGCAACCTGGCGCCGGTTTCCGACCTCGGCTGGTACCTTTTTGGTAGCCGCACCCCGGTGACGGCCCGAACTCGGCTGATTCTGACTCGCATACAGGGGCGTCTGGCCGGCATCGTTGTTGATGAAGTCTTCGGGCAACGTCACTTCCATACCGATGACCTGGTGACCTCCGACGAGTGGGCAGACACCGAACTGGCCGAATTGGTCAACCAGGATTTCCCCACCAGCGAGCAGCGTTGGGGCGTGTTCAGGATGGACGAGCTTCAGCGTCGCAACGATTTCATGGATGGCGCCCGAAGCCAATAAACGTTGCGGGACAAGAACTCACAAGATCAAGCAAGGCACAAGAATCACGTGGGACGAAGAAGAAGAAGAAAATCAGGACCACAAGAAAATAAAGCACTGAAACATCGAAAATTTTAACGATCCAGCGAGCAGGCAGGCATTCGAACTGCCTCATACGACATAGAACCGCCGTGCTCGCTCATTTGAAGCGAATCGAACGACGAAGGAAGAGGTAATGGCATGAGTAGCGTTGTCACGCAATCAACCGAACAGCGACTTTCTCCCGCGCAGTTATTACTGTTTGCACTCCTGGTCGCCCTGATGGGCCTGGTCGCTTACAACTTCTATCTGCTGAACCAGCGTAATGTCCAGGAAACTCAGTATCTGGCGTTGACGACCGATATTCAGGTACGCGCCCAGCAGCTGGCCAAGGCCGCGGGAGAGTCCGCCGTCGGCAATTTCGACGCGTTTGACGAATTGCGCGAGACGCGCAATATCATTGACAGCGCCATCCATACCCTCCGTAATGGACTCGGCGCCCTGCCGCCTTCACCGCCTCAGGTTGAAGACTCTCTGGCCACACTGGAAGATAACTGGGGCAGAATCGATGTATTTGCCAGCCAGATTCTTGATCGCACCGATCTGGTGATCGAACTGGCCGAAAGTGCCAGCGCCTTCTCCACGAATATCCCGCAACTGCAAGCCCAGTCCGATGAAGTCGTGCGCCGCATGATCGAAACCGGCGCACCCACGGTGCAGATTTATGTCGCCAGTCGGCAGCTGGTCCTGGCCGACCGCATGTTGCGACGGGTCGGCGACATCATGGCCGGCGGTACCGGCGCCATCACGGCAGCCGACGCCTTCAGTCGCGACGCTGGCCTGTTTGAGCGTGTGCTGCAGGGTCTGATCAACGGTGATGAAGGGCTCAACCTGGCAGCCGTTCGCAACAGCCAGGTTCTCGAGGCCCTGGCCGATGTCATGCCCCTGTTCGAGGAAATCCGCATCGATGTCGAAACCATCCTGACCGCCTCGACCGATCTGTTCGAGGTCCGCGAAGCTGCCGATGAAATCTTCCTCAGTGCCGAGGACCTGACTAACCAGGCTCGCCTGCTGGCCGGCGAATATGCCACCCTGGGTGACAGCGAACCCTGGCCCTCGCTGCTTGCCGGTCTTGCCCTGGCCGGCGGCACCCTGTTGATCCTGTTCTTGATCGGCATGGGCGCCTACATGGCCCAGCGTAAGCGAGCCCGGGCCACAACCGAAATCAATCAGCGAAACCAGGACGCCATTTTGCGGTTGCTTGATGAAATGAGCTCGCTGGCCGATGGTGACCTGACCGTCCAGGCCACGGTGACCGAAGACGTTACCGGCGCCATCGCCGACTCGGTCAACTACGCTGTTGAAGCGCTGCGCGACCTTGTTTCCGGCGTCAACAACACGGCCCAGCAAGTGGCGGTGCAGGCGCAGGAAACACGTGCGACAACCATGCAACTGGCCGAGGCGTCGGAACACCAGGCCAAGGAAATCCGGGTTGCTTCGGACTCGATCGATGAAATGGCCCGCTCCTTTGATGACATGGCCAAGCGCTCCAGTGAGTCGGCCGACGTGGCGCAGAATTCAGTCGAAATCGCCAACCGCGGCGCCGACATGGTGCGCCAGACAATTACCGGCATGGACAGCATTCGCGACCAGATTCAAGAAACAGCCAAGCGGATCAAGCGTCTGGGTGAGTCATCCCAGGAAATCGGCGATATCGTCGAGCTGATCAACGGCATCTCCGAGCAAACCAACGTCCTGGCGCTCAACGCCGCCATTCAGGCCGCATCGGCCGGTGGCGCAGGTCGAGGGTTCGCCGTGGTTGCCGATGAAGTTCAGCGACTGGCCGAGCGTGCCACCAACGCGACGCGTCGAATTGAAGCCCTGGTACAAACCATTCAGGCCGATACCGCCGAAGCCGTGAACTCCATGGAGCAGACGACAACGCAGGTTGTTTCCGGTGCCCGCCTGGCCGAGGATGCCGGTGAAGCTCTGGAATCGATCGAGAAGGTCTCGAACGATCTGGCGGGACTGATTCAGAATATTTCTCGGCAGGCGCAGGAAGAATCGCGCAACGCAACCAAGATCGCCCAGCTCATGAACAGCATTCGTGACATTTCGGTGCAGACGACCGAAGGATCGGGCAAGACCGCGAAATCGGTCGCCAACCTGGCCGAGCTGGTTCGCGAATTGCGTGACTCGGTATCTGACTTCAAGCTGCCGGAGGAGGAGTCCTGAGGAACCATGATCGCTGCCCAGTCGAGCGAATCATGGAACCTGAAGACTCCGCAAGGGAGATCAGTGACCCATGCGTAGCCACAAACCACTCAACCAGCCGGACGGCCCGCTGACATGACCAGCTCACATCTGAGCAATCAGTCGCTGCAATGGACACGTCCCTTGCTCGACGAACTGTGCGAAAAGGTACGCCAGGCCGTCGAAAGCTTCGGTGAGGAAGACAGAGAGCGCCGGGACGACGACCTCGATAGCGCGGTCGAGGCGTGCGAAAAGGTCGCCGGCTCGCTGGCTGTAATGGAATTTGTCAGCGGCCAGAGGATCGCGGAAGCCATGGGCCTTGCCCTGGATGCCCTGCGACAGGGCGAAGCACACGACGAGAATGCCTGCATCAGTTCGGTGCTCGAGGCCACGGCCATTCTGCCTGACTACCTTGACTACCTCGAAAGCACCCAGCGAGATACCCCGATGGTGGTGCTTCCGACCATCAACGATTTGCGGGCGGCAGCCGGTGCCAAACTTCTTGATGAAGGCATTTTTTTCCGCCCTGAACTAGACTCGATCGCGTTGCCGGCAGCAGAGGCTCCGACCACTGCCAGCCCCGCCGAGATGCGCCGCGTTTACCAGCATGCCCTGCGGGGTCTTCTGCTCAACAACCAGGACAGCGAGGCCATGCAACAATTGGCCGAAGTCGCTTTGCAGGTGCGTGATCTGGCTGCCCTGCCGGACCCGGTTCGGCGCGCCGCCTGGGCCGGAGCAGCGGTCTATGAGGGTCTGAAGGAACAACAGATTGCCAGCGGACCATCGATCACTCGTCTTTTTGCCCGCATGGACGTCCTGCTCAAGGAATCTACCGAAGGCGGCGATCCTGCCATCCTGGCCGGCAAGGCCGACGATCTCGCTCGCGGCTTCCTGTTCCAGATCGCCATGGCGCGAGCCGAGTCGCCGCTGGCGCTCGAGGTGCACGAAGCCTTCCGGCTGTCTGAATATGCGCCGGACCAGATGACCCAGGCCAAGGTTTTCCTTGCTGGGCGAAACCGGGCCCTGTTTGCCGCGGTCACGCTTGCCGCGCGTGAGGACCTGGCCCGAATCAAGGAGGCCCTTGGGAACCAACTCGAGCGCGAGAAAGACCCGGAGGTGATGCAGCATCAGACCGCGATGCTCGAATCTGTTGGCGAAAGCCTGGCCATGCTGGGCCTGGACCATCTTGCTGCAAAGGTCAAGGCTCAAGCGGGCAAGTTGGCCGAACTCGGGACAGATCCCGAGGATCCAATCCTGCTCATGGTTGCACGCGAATTGCTGGTGGTTGAGTCCCAGCTTGAGGAGAGCTTCGGCCTAGCTGCGGGTCTGGACTCGGATTTTGATTCTGAAGAAGCGTCAGAAAGCGGTGCCACGCTTCTGCCACCATCCGAGCGTCGACGGGTGGTCAAGCAGCTGGTCAAGGAAGCCCTGGAAGATCTGGCTCATTCCAAGCATCTGCTTGATGCCATCAATCGCCAGAAAGCCGATGCGGGCGCGGTGGTTGAAGCCAAGGCTATCCTCGACCGGATCGCCGGCGCGCTTTCCATGTCCGAACTGGACGAGGTGGCCGCCATGATCAACGCAGCCGGCCGCATCGCCATCGACCATCTGAGCAGCGGGCCAACGGCTGCCAATGGTGAGGCGCTCGAAACGCTCGCCGAGACACTGACGGTTACCGAGTTCTATTTGGAAAGCCTGACAACGCTCGACGAGCGCGGTGACCGCTACCTTCATTCGGCTCGGGAGCGGCTGACCAAGCTGGGCTACTGGTTAACAGACGCACCAGACGGGTCAGCAGAGGAAGTCGACCCGGTAGCAACGCCGGCGGACGAGCAAGCGGCGTCCAGCCCCTCCGAAAGTGCAGACCGATACGGCACCGATGAACTCGAGACGCTCGAGGCATCCAGCGAGCGGCTCGATGACGACGAGGAACTTGACTTCGACACAGATGATTTGGTCGTCGACGAACTTGATCTGTCCGACGCCGACCTGAATTTTGACGAATTGGATGCCGATCAGGAACAAACCCAGAGCGAGCCTGGTATATCAACATTCTCTGACCACGAACAGACATCGGGCGAAGAACCGGAGCCAGAGGCTGGCGCGGAGGCTGAAGAGATCGAGGCAGCCGAAGCCAGCAGCCTCGACGCGGGTGGGTCGGCCTTCGATGATTTCGATATCGTGGAGATTTTTCTCGAGGAGTTCGATCAGGAACTTGAATCCCTGGAAGCATTGCTGCCGCAATGGCGGGATCAGCCCGCCAATGAAGAACACACCATTACGATTCGACGCGCTTTTCACTCCCTGAAAGGCTCAGGTCGGATGGCCGGCGCGACGGAGATCGGCGAGTTTTCCTGGCATTTCGAGAACCTCGTCAATCGCGTGATCGACCACCAGATCGTAGCAAGCCCTGAAGTCATCAGCCTTGTCGCCGAGGCAGTGGCCGCCTTGCCAAGTATGCGCGCGCGCCTGAGCGGCGACGGCGACGGTGACTTCAGTGCACAGCAATGCAGCACACTTGCCGAACGCGCCGCCCTGGCGAGCGAGGGCAAGCTGGTCGTCGAGCCCAGCGAAGACTATCAGCCGCCTGAACTTGAAGGCCTTGATCCGACTTTGATCGAGTTGATGATCAAGGAACTGTCGGAAAACCTGGATGCCATGAACGAATGGCTGGCCGGCTCGGAAGAAGCCGGACATGCAGCCTACGTTGACGAGCGCCTGGTACGTGCCGTTCATACCATGAAGGGCACCATGCGATTGGCTCCCATTGGAGATGAGAGCGAAACTGCACAGATACTGGAAGCCTACCTCGAGGAATTATCCCTGTGTGGAGCATCTCCCTCCGAAGCCGGGCTGGAAGCCATGTCGCACTGCGCCGAATTGTTCCAGCAGCGCCTGGATCGCTTGCGGTGCGAGCGGATTGACGATGATCAGTTTGAGACCGCCCCGCTGGCCAGCGAACTTCGCGATCTGCACAACAAGGCCCACCGAGACCGGACCAGTGAGCAGTCTACCGACTATGCCAGGGCAAGCTCTTTCTATCACGCCGATTATGCCTCCGATAGCCGGGGCGAGACCGACGGTGGCGATGCCTTCAGCTCCGACCTGGCGACTGAAACGGACGCCGATACCGACAACGATGATATCGACTTTTTCGAGGTTGCCGATGAAGAAGTCGCCGCACCGGCAAGCGAAGGGACCGGTGAGGTCGAAGATGTGGACGAAGCTACGGCCGAGCCCGTAGCGGAAAGCATCGACGAGACGACGGTAGATGAGCAGATCGACGACCAGGCAGACGATAACATTGGCGATCGGATCGAAAGTAGCCAGCCGACCGATGATGAAGTGGCTGCAACCGAGCGGGATAAAACGGTTGTCGACGACCTGGAGTTCGAAACCGGGGAACCCAGTGATGCCGTCGAAGTAACCGACAAGGCCGACGACGAACTATTCCTCGAAGAAGAGTTGGTCGCCGATGATGATACGGAATTCGTGCCTGATCGTGCCGCTGGCCCTCACGATGGCCCGGAGCGCACGGGCAAGCAAGCAGGGGAATTGGTTCACGTTGACTACAGCGAGATCAACGAAGACCTGCTCGAGGCCTTTCTTGAAGAAGGTCAGGAACTGCTTGAGCATTCCGATGGCCTGCTGCAAAAATGGCGTGAAGCACCCGATGACAAGAGCCTGGTAACCGCACTGCAGCGCGACCTGCACACCGTCAAGGGCAGCTCGCGCATGGTCGGGCTCAACCCTGTGGGCCAGGTGGCTCACGTGATGGAAGAATTGCTTGAAGGGATCGCTGCAGGGCTCATTAAGGTCACGCCAGAACGAATCGACGCGCTGGAGACCGGCTGCGATCACCTCCATTCGATGATTGATGCCGTCCTCAAGCGCGAACCAATGCCCGGTCAACCCGTCGAAGCGATTTTCGTCGAGGAGGCCCGGGAGATCGAGGATTCGGTCATTGTTCCGGGAGAGACAGCGGAAGTCGATGACGCGATCGCCGAGCCGGGACGAGCCCAAACTGGACGAGTTGAAAATCTGCGCGTTCCCTCGGCCCTGATTGATGAACTGGTCAACTATGCCGGCGAAATCAGTATTTTCCGCTCCCGGCTAGAGCAGCAGATCAGTGTATTCCGCAACAACGTTGGCGAAGTGGACGAGACCGTCATCCGCTTGCGCGATCAGTTGCGCAAGCTGGAAATGGAGACTGAAGCCCAGATTCTGGCACGCTATGAGCGCGAACACGGACCCGCCGACGAAATGTTCGATCCGCTGGAGCTTGATCGCTACTCGACCATTCAGCAGTTATCGCGCGCACTTGCCGAATCGGTCAATGATCTGACCAGCCTGACCGGGATCCTCGATGACGCCACCCGGCAGTCTGAAACCCTGCTGATGCAGCAATCCCGGGTCAATACTGAACTGCAGGAAGGTCTGATGCAGGCCCGCATGGTGTCGTTCAACACCCTGCTCCCACGTTTCAGGCGCGTCATCCGTAACGCCGGCCGTGAGCTGGGCAAAAAGGTCGAATTGCGGGTCGACCTGAGTGGTGAAAGCGAACTGGATCGGAATATTCTTGACCGCATTACCGCGCCCATGGAGCATTTGCTGCGCAATGCCGTGAGTCACGGTATCGAATTGCCGGAAGACCGTCTGGCATTGGGCAAGCCTGAAACAGGCACGGTCAGCATCGAGGTGGGACGCGAAGCGACCGAACTGGTCATGCGGGTGTTCGACGATGGCGCAGGACTGGACCTTGACGCCATTCGCGCGCGTGCGATTGAGCGCGGACTGATCCGTACCAACGAAGAGGTCAGCGAAAAAGGCCTGACCCAGGTCATCTTCCGGCCGGGCTTCACGACGGCCGATCAGGTCAGTGAGCTTGCCGGTCGAGGAATCGGCATGGACGTAGTTGCCAACGAAGTGCGTCAGATCGGCGGCAGCGTCACCGCCAGCACTGAAGCTGGCAAGGGCGCCCGTTTCACTATCCGTATTCCGCTGTCGCTGACGGTCATGCAGGCGATCATGGTGCGGGCCGGCGATCGGCACTTCTCCATCCCCTTGCAGGCAGTTCGCGGGGTGACGCGAATCCTTGCCAGCGAGTGGATGCGTGAAATCGAAGGCACGGATCCGCACCAGGATTACGCTGGCGATGTATTCCCCTTGCTCGAACTGGAACCCCAACTCGACTTTGCATCTGAGGAGGTGGGCAGCGGCACCCTGTCGCTACTGATGATCGAAGCCGGCGACCAGCGCGCTGCGCTACGCGTCAGCGAACTACTCGGCCATCGCGAAATCGTGATCAAGCCGGTCGGCCCCCAGATCAGCTCAATCCCCGGCATCCTGGGCGGGACAATCACCGGCGATGGCCAGGTGGTTCCAATCATTGATATGGGTCCCCTGATTCGTCGGGCATTTGAACTGAACATCATTCCTGGACAGAGCGCGATTCGCGAAGCCGAAAGAGTCCAGGAAGTCAAACGAACCCCGCTCGTGATGGTGGTTGATGACTCGATCACCATGCGCCGCGTGACCTCACGCGTACTCGAGCATCGCGGTCTTGAGGTTGTCACCGCCCGTGATGGTCTTGACGCCGTCGAAACCAT
The DNA here is from genome assembly GCA_041747995.1 of Wenzhouxiangella sp. Lineage (GTDB taxonomy): Bacteria > Pseudomonadota > Gammaproteobacteria > Xanthomonadales > Wenzhouxiangellaceae > Wenzhouxiangella. The sequence goes on along the minus strand of JBGTEC010000166.1, from coordinate 1,399 downwards.
GTTCGACCGGGTACCGGATCTCATTCTGCTCGATATCGAAATGCCGCGGATGGACGGTTACGAACTGGCCACCCATGTTCGTAACGATCCGCGCCTGAAAGACATTCCCATGATGATGATTACCTCACGAAGCGGCGAAAAGCACCGCCAACGCGCCAGGGAAATCGGCGTCAATGACTATCTGGCCAAGCCGTATCAGGAGGCCGAACTCGTCGCTCATGTGTTCGACCTGCTCAAAATGGCGAGGCCGGAAGGATAAACCATGGCAGAGACCGAAATCCGAAGTGTGATGGTGCCGCTGACCGGCACCCAGATTCTGATCCCGAATGCTACTGTGGCCGAGGTGGTCGGCTTTATCGACCCGGAGCCGATTTCGGGTGCTCCAGAATGGTTGCTGGGCACGTTCGTTTGGCGTGGCTGGCAGGTTCCTTTGATCAGCTTCGCGAACCTTACCGAGCATGCAGGGAAAGAGTCGACCAATGGCGCCCGACTTTGCATAACAAAAACGCTGGTCGCGAGCGAAAGGATGCCTTATATCGCCATCCTTGCACAGGGCTTCCCGCGTCTGACGACAGTGACCGAGGACAATCTGGTTGAAGTCCCTGCCGATTCAAAACCAATTGCCGTGGCCGGCCGAGTCATCATTGACAGCACTGAAGTCCTCATCCCCGACCTGGATCGGCTCGGTCACCTGGTGGCCCACGCCGCGTTCGGGGCGTTGCCGTTGACGAGCTAGCGGCCGCTGAGCGGCCGCGGAAAAAGGGGAAAGGGGAAAGGGGAAAGGGAAAACCCTCGCCCGTGCATTCACTTTTCCAGTAGTTTTTCCAGGTAGTGGATATTGGTGCCGCCGGCAATGAAGCCGGGGTCGCGCAGCAGGCGCTGGTGCAGGGGGACGTTGTTGACGATGCCGCGCAGGACCAGTTCGTCCAGGGCCACGCGCATGCGGGCAATGGCGGCCTCGCGCGTTTCGGCGTGGGCAATCAGCTTGCCGATCATCGAATCGTAGTTGGGTGGGATCCGGTAACCATCGTAAATGTGTGAGTCGACCCGGATGCCGGGTCCGCCGGGGGCGTGAAAGGCGTCGACCACGCCCGGTTGGGGAATGAATTTTTCCGGATCTTCGGCATTGATGCGGCATTCGATGGCATGACCGGTGATAACGACATCATCCTGGGAAAACGGCAGGGGTTCGCCCGCAGCGGCCAGGATCTGGGCTCGAATCAGGTCCAGGCCGGTCACGCATTCGGTCACCGGATGTTCGACCTGGATACGGGTGTTCATTTCGATGAAATAAAATTCCCCGTCTTCGTACAGAAATTCAAAGGTTCCGGCGCCCAGGTAGCCGATCCTCTTGCAGGCATCCGTGCAGATTTTTCCAATTCGCGCTCGTTGCTCCGGC
>JBGTEC010000165.1:0-5478 GCA_041747995.1 Wenzhouxiangella sp. | reverse complement strand
GTCGTGGAAGATGACGTAGGGGGGAACATTTTCTTCCTGGGCGGTGAGCAGGCGCCATTCGCGCAAGGCTTGCCAGCCGGGGGATTCGGTATCGACGTTGACCTGGGATCGGGGCGACCGGGTTTTCTGGCGCCGTCCCTCTGGCACGCTGTCACGGCGCAGCATCAGGATTTCTTCACCTTTCAGCAGCGCACGACAATCGGGGCCGAGTTGCAGGCCGCCGTGACCTTCCGGGTCTGGCTGCAGGTGGCCCAGCGCGAGCAGTTGTCGCAGCACTGAGTGCCAGGTTTTCTTGTCGATGTTGCGGCCGATGCCAAAGGTGCTCAGCTTGTCATGGCCGAAGTTCGCGATCCGGTCGGTATCCTTGCCCATCAGCACGTCGATCACGTGCCCGGCGCCAAAGCGCTCACCGGTTCGATAGGCGCAGGACAGGGCCATGCGAGCGGCCTCGGTCGCGTCCCAGGTTTCCGGCGTTTCCAGGCAGTTGTCGCAATTGCCGCACTTGCCCGGGTGGGCCTCATCGAAGTAATTCAGCAGGGCCGGGCGGCGGCAACCAGCGTGTTCGCAATAGGCGAGCAGGGATTCCAGCCGCTCGCGCTCCAGGCGTTGTTGCTGGTCCGAGGCGCTGGACTGGGCCAGCAACTGGCGAATCTGCATGATATCGGACAGGCCATAAACCATCCACGCCTCCGACGGCAGGCCATCGCGGCCGGCCCGGCCGGTTTCCTGGTAGTACGATTCGATGCTTTTTGGCAAATCCAGGTGGGCCACAAAGCGCACGTCCGGCTTGTCGATTCCCATGCCGAAGGCAATGGTGGCGCAGATCACCACACCGTCTTCCTTGATGAAGCGGTCCTGGTGCAACTGACGGGTCTCGCTGTCGAGGCCGGCGTGGTAGGGCAGGGCGGTGATGCCGTTGCCGGCCAGCCAGGCGGCGGTCTGTTCGGTTCGTTTGCGCGAAAAGCAGTAGACAATGCCGGAGTGGCCACGGTGATCGTTGGGGATAAAGGCCAGCAATTGTTGGCGCGCATTGCTTTTCAGGCCGACCCGGTAGCGGATGTTGGGCCGGTCAAAACTGTCGATGAAGGTCTGACCACCATCAGGCAGCAGCCGCTGCCGGATTTCGGCACGGGTGCGCTCATCGGCCGTCGCGGTCAGAGCAATGCGGGGAACGTCGGGAAAGCGGCGGGCGAGCAGATCGAGTTTCAGGTATTCGGGCCGGAAGTCATGCCCCCACTGGGACACGCAATGGGCCTCGTCGATCGCGAACAGGCTCAAGCGCGCTTGCTCCAGCAGGCGTAATGTCGGCTCGCGCAACAGCCGTTCCGGGGCGATATAGATCAGGTCCAGCTTGCCGGCGACCAGGTCGGCCTCGGTCTGACGCCGGGTCTGGGCATCAAGGCTGGAGTTGAGCACTGCGGCGGCCACGCCATTGTGTCGCAGCGCCTCGACCTGATCGCGCATCAGCGCAATCAACGGCGAAACCACAACGGCGGTGCCCGACCGGGCCAGCGCCGGGATCTGGTAACAGAGTGACTTTCCGCCCCCGGTGGGCATGAGGACAAGGGCGTTGTCGCCGGCGATCACCGCATCGATGATCTCGCGCTGGCGACCGCGGAACCGATCGTAGCCGAACACCCGCCGCAAAAGATCGTCCGGCCTTGCGGCTGTGGCCGTAGCTTGGGTCATTGGTCCAACCATGCTTAATCGCTTGACTTGGTGGTTTGATTTGCCGACAAGGATACCCCGCGCCGTGGCCGACCGGCATCAGATATCTCCCCGCAAAAGGCTCAGAAACCCACCCGTTTTCGCTCCTCCGCGATGTTGTGCGTGGCCCGGACGCCCTGAGGCAGCGCGATCGGAGCCGGCAGCACCACGTGGCCTTTTAGTTGCGCATGGCCGTGTTCAGTTCAGGCCCAGCTTTGTTGCTGCCTGGTCCACGCGCTCAGCTCGCGCTTCAAGTTCGGCGTCGCCGGTGGCCTTCTGGCCGGAAAATTCGGGCCAGCCCTGACTGTGTTTACGGCATAGTTGCTCGATCAAATCGATGTGTGGCTCAGTGTCATTCAGGCAGGGGATGTAGTCGAGCTGTTCGCCGCCGGCTTGGAGGAATTCGTCCCGATTTTCGACCGCGATTTCTTCCAGGGTTTCCAGGCAATCAATCGAGAAGCCAGGGCAGACGACCTGAACCCGCTTGACCCCGTCGACGGCCATGGCTTTGAGGGTCTGGTCGGTGTAGGGCTTGAGCCATTCGGCCCGACCCAGCCGCGACTGGAAAGACACCTGCCAGTCGCGCTCGCCCAGCTTCAGTCTGCCAGCAATCAGGCGGGCGCTGGCCTGGCACTGGCAGTAGTAAGGGTCGCCGGCCATCAGGTTGCGCCGGGGGATGCCGTGAAAGGAAAACAGCAGCTTGTCGGGCTGACCGTGCTGATTCTGAAAGCTGGTGATTGAGCCGGTGATCGCCTCGATCCAGCCGGATTCGCGGTGGTAATCGTTGACGAAGCGGACTTCAGGCACCCACCGCAAGCGGCTCAGCGAGCGGGTCACGCGGTCGAATACAGAGGCGGTGGTGGTAGCCGAGTACTGGGGATAGAGGGGCAGGACCAGCAGCCGCTGGATATTCTCTGCGCGCAGGGCGTCGACAGCCTGATCGATGGATGGCTGGCCATAATTCATTGCCAGCAACACCTTGACCCGCGGCATGGTCTGTCCGGTCCGGGCACTCAGCCCACGTGCCAGTCGTCGCGACAGAGCCAGCAGGGGTGAGCCGTCGTCAGTCCAGACGCTGGCGTAGGCCTTTGCCGAGCGCGGCGAACGGAACGGCAGGATGAAGCCATGGAGAATCAGCCACCAGATCGGGCGCGGCACCTCGACTACGCGTGGATCCCACAGGAATTCTTTCAGATAGCGCCGGACGGCCTTGGACGTGGGCGCGTCGGGCGTGCCGAGATTGACCAGCAGAATGGCGGCCTTTGGCGCCTGAGTATGCGCACGGACCTGGCGGGCCTCAGCCCGGGTCTGGATCAACGCTTCTTTGGCTTGGGGCATGCTGGCTGATTTCGACTGAGTATTGAAGCATTGTAAGGCGCCGCCGGTGAGGGCGTTGTCCGGTCTGCCGTCACCATCAGGTCTCCTGTGCAGAAATCGCTGAATCTGCTATAGTTTCCCGTGTCGGATTGATAATAAAAGAGGCCAATGCCCGTGACCGCGCCATACAGGTGGTGTGCTGCTCTGACCGTCCTGCTGACTGTCAGCGCGTCGCTATGGGCGGGCCCAATCGGGTATGGCGTCAATTCAAGAGGCAACAATACCGACTCGCAGCTGGTCAACGCGCTATGGCGTATCAACCTGTCAAACGGCGACGTGGATTACATCGGCTGGACCAGCTTTCTGGATCTGGAAGCTCTTGCGCTGCATCCTGATGGCACCCTTCACGGGGCCGATGATGAGTCCAAGACCATGGTCCGGGTCAGCAAGGTCACAGGTTTTGCTACGCCAATCGGTGGTAGCGGCAACCGGCACAATATGGGCGTCTCGCTGAATCGCAGCCTGGATTTTGGCATGGCCTACGATTGCGACGGCACCGCGTTTGTCGTTTCCGATGTGGCCCAGACATTGTTCGTGGCCGATATGGCAACAGGTCGCTTGACTGCGATCGCCGCAGAAGGCTCACTTGGCGCGCCGATCACCGATATCGCCATCAGGGGTCCGAACGTCTACGGCATTGGTGTCGGGTCACCCGGGGCAGGGACCCCGGCCGCTCCGAACCTGTACAGAGTGAATCTCGCACGAGCCACGGCGGAACTGATCGGCCCCCTTGGGCCGCAAGTGAGCCCATACAACAATGCCGGGCTGGCATTCGACGAAGCTGGCGTGCTGTGGGCGATCACCGATCGTCGGGCGGTCGCTGGCGGTGACTTTCCCAGCGAGATCCTGCGCATCGATACCAGCAGTGGTCAGGCCGAGAAGGTTGCCGAAACCATCATCGGCGTTGAGTCGCTGGCGATCGCACCGCCGGGCGGCTGTACCCTGGGCGATGATGACGGTGACGGTGACGGTGACAATCCCGGCGACCCGAGCGACGGCGTGGCCGTGCCCGTCGATTCACTGCCAGGGCTTTTGCTCCTGCTGATGCTGGTGTTCGCTGCAGGCGTTATCCGGATTCGGGCGACCGGCTCCTGATAAACTAGCGGCTGACACCATTGCAACCCGTTTGCAGGATCAACCATCATGGGAATTAGCTGGGTTCAACTCCTGATCGTCCTGGTCATCGTTTTGCTGGTCTTTGGCACCAAGCGTGTCCGTACCCTGGGTAGCGACCTCGGGGGCGCCATCCGCGAATTTCGCAAGGGCGTCAGTGACGACCCTGACAGCAATTCTGCTGACAATCCCTCCGCCACTACCAATGGCCGGGATGAAACCCCGAACATGAATCAAGCGGATTCGCCGACCGCCGACAAACCCAAAGACTGAAACCAATGGGTGGTATCGGCTTCAGCGAGCTGCTGTTGCTGGCCCTGGTCGCTTTGCTGGTGGTCGGGCCGCGGCGTTTGCCAGAGCTTGCGCGAGGACTCGGTCAGCTCAGCCGCACGGCTCGCGGCGCCTGGTCGAGCCTGAAGTCCGAGTTTCAATCCGAGCTGGACAATGACCATAACCGGCGAATCATGGAAGCTGCCGAAAAAACGCGCAAGGAACTTGAAGACGCGGTGACCGGCAAGGGCGGCGAGAATGACCGATCATCCGGAGATTGAGCGCGAACTCAGCCTGATCGAACATCTGGTCGAATTGCGCAGCCGCGTGATCAAGGCCCTGGTGGCCGTGATCCTGGTTGTGCTGATCCTCGTCCCCTTCGCCCGTCAGCTCTACACCATCTTCTCGGCGCCTCTGGTGCGACACCTGCCGGAAGGCGCCAGCATGATTGCCATTGACGTGGCCTCGCCGTTTTTCGCCCCGTTCAAGCTCGTTCTGATCCTGGGCCTGCTGCTGGCCATGCCGGTGGTCATTTATCAGCTCTGGGCCTTTGTCGCACCCGGCTTGTATCGCCACGAGCAACGCCTCGCGCGCCCCTTGCTGGGGGCCTCGCTGGTCTTGTTCTACGCCGGCTGCGCATTCGCCTATTTTGTCGTCTTCCCGGTCGTTTTCGCCTTTTTTACCGCCATGGCGCCGGAAGGCGTGGCGGTGATGACCGACATCAGTCGCTACCTGGATTTTGTGCTCGCCCTGTTCCTGGCCTTTGGCCTGGCCTTTCAGGTGCCGGTCGCCACCATCGTCCTCGTTGCCCTGGGGGTGACCACCCCGGAGCAACTGGGAAAAATCCGTGGCTACGTCATCATCGGCGCCTTCACCATCGCCATGCTGATCACCCCCCCCGACATGATCTCCCAGACCCTCCTGGCCCTGCCAGTAATGCTCCTGTACGAAGTCGGCATCGTCATGTCACGGGTGTTGGTGAAGGGCGGCGAAAAGGTGAAAGGTGAAAGG
>JBGTEC010000164.1:0-8814 GCA_041747995.1 Wenzhouxiangella sp. | reverse complement strand
GCCCCTGGCCACTGCCGGTGCGCCCGAACTGGCGGCCTTTGACGTCAGCTTCCAGCTGTGGCAGCTGATCAGCTATGGTTTCCTGCATGGTGGTCTGGGTCATTTGTTTTTCAACATGTTCGCACTTTACATGTTCGGGCTGCCAATTGAGCGAGCCTGGGGTACCCGGCGATTCCTGATCTACTATTTCGTCTGCATGATTGGCGCCGGTCTGGTTCAATTGACGGTGGCCGCGGTGACCGGTGAGATTTACCCGACCATTGGCGCTTCCGGCGCGGTATTCGGACTGTTGCTGGCCTTCGGCATGATGTATCCCAACACCACCATCATGCTGCTGATTCCGCCCATCCCGATGAAGGCCAAGTATTTTGTGATCGGTTATGGCGTGCTGACCCTCCTGTTCGGCATGACCGGCCTGATGCCGGGCATCGCCCATTTCGCCCACCTGGGCGGGATGCTGTTCGGGCTGGGATTGATCCTCTACTGGGGCCGCGCCGACTACAATCGGCGCCATCATTTGTAGGCATAAAGAAATAGCTCACCACAGAGGCACAGAGTGCACAGAGTAAATGCTTTCCTGATTACGTAAATCCTTCAGCCATCGCGGCAGGCGGCGAGCGGTGTCACCTGCTGCCATCTTCCGCGACCCACGGCACGAGCAGCAGCCAACACCACTCCCCGTTGACAGTTTCGTGCAACGGGGAGGTTTGGTCCCAAACAAACTCGCAACCTCCTGCATCGGGGGGTGTCGTGGGCTTCGGCCCGGCCGGGGCAGACCACGTCATAAGCGCCGATTTTATAAAAACTTCTATTTTTTCTTTTCTATGTGGCCTCTGTGTCTCTGTGCCTCTCATGGAACAAAAAAACAGAATTACCACGGAGGCACAGAGAACACAGAGGAAAAAGCTATCGCGACAGCGGGCCTTAAACTAGGCTCGTACACTCTGTGGTTCAATCTTTGAAGTCCCGCGACGAGACTACTGCGCGCGGGTCACGTTGATTCGGCCGCTGAAGCTCTGCACTTCAAGGCGGATCTGGCCGCTGCCTTCGCGGTGGTCGAGACGCTCGCCGGGGCCGCGGCCGCGTTGGACCTCGCCGCCGAAGTCACTGCGAATCCTGCCCGAAAAGGAATTGGCGCGCAGGCTCAGGGGTGTCCCCTGTGGCAGTTCGATGTCGACCGATCCGGAGTGGCTGTTGGCCCGGATACGGGCACGATCGAGCGGCGCCAGGTTCGCCTGAATTCGGCCGGACACGGTTTCGAAGTCCGCCTCCTCAAGCTGACGGGCGCTAACGGCGATGATGCCGGAGACCGAACTGGCATTGACCCGTCCTCGCAAGTCGCTGGCGTCCATGTTCCCGCTGACCGAGCGCAGGCGGGTTTCCTCCCGACCTCCACCCTGAACCTCCAGCTTGCCGCTGACCGTCTCGATCGACAAGCGCTCAGGGTGAACATTGTCGCTCGTGACCGCGCCACTGACGCTATGGGCATTGACCCAGGACCCATGCAGGTCGAACAAGGAGATTTCTCCGCTGACGGTCCGGACCTCGAGCTCGGCATCGGTCGGGACGGAAATGGTCAGCACGCTGGCCTGGTGCTGGCGGCGCATGCGGTTGTTGCCCTCGATCGGCTTGAGTTCGATATGCCAGTTGTCGGCATCGCCGTCGATATTGAATTCACTCACGTCCTCACCAAGGGTGCCGGTGACCGTCAGCTGATTGTCAGGCGAGCCGACAATTTCGAACTTGCCCGTTACGGCGCTGAGTGAAATCCGCGCTTCAGAACTGGCGGTTCGCGATTCATTGATGGGTGTGCCGGCTGTCAGGCCAGTGCTTAACAGGCCCAGAAGGGCGTATGTGGTTAGCTGTTTGATCATCGTCGATTGCTCCATATCTTCAAGTGGACAGGTCCGGACCCGCCGGGGCTTGCGTGGCCGCCAGATTGATCAGCTCGCTTTGGCGCAGGCGGGCGCGGACAAGGAATTCCAGTAGCAGGGTGTTGCCGGGATTGCGCTTTAGCGCCTGTTCCAGCTCGGTAATCGCGGCCAGGTTTTCCTCCCAGGCAGCGTTCAGGCCTTTGTTGCTTGTTGGCAGCGGCCAGGGCGCCGTGGGCGCCTGGCGACGCATGGCTTCAGCTTCGGCGCTGACCATGATGTGTAACGCCGGCGCCGAATCGGGTTCGGATTGCTCGAACACGACCAGGGCTGCCACCAGCATGGCTGCGATGCCGAATCCTGCCGCCACAAGGCTGGGCCAGCGTCGGCGGGAGAGGCGTGGCTCGATCCTGTGCCAGAGGCTCTCTGGGGCGTCAGATGTGCGGGTCAGCGCCGCCAGGCGACGGTCGAGTTCCTGATCGGATATCGTCATGACAGGGTCTCCTTGAGCAGGGCGCGGGCGCGATGCAGTTGCGCTTTTGACGTGCCCACTTCGACATGCATGGCGGACGCAATTTCTTCGTGACTGAAGCCTTCGATGCAGAACAACACCAGAACCTGTCGAGCCCGCCCCGGCAGCCTGGCAATGGCGGTCTCCAGATCGAGATCGGCAGCAGGCCAGGGCGGCTGGGGGGATTCCTGCCCGGCGAGGGCCTGATCATTTCCGACCGGTCGCAACTTGCGTCGGTCAGCGAGTACCAGGTTGATGGCCAGGGCTTTAAGCCAGCCGGCGAAGCGCTGTCGATCGTTCAATTGCCCCAGCTTGAACCAGGCCTGGACAAAGGCCTCCTGGGTCAGGTCTTCCGCCAGGCCATGATCACCGCCAGTCATTCGCCACATCAGCGGCAGCAGCCAGCAGGCGTGGCGACGGTACAGGATGGCAAAGGCATCGCGATCGCCGTCAACGGCACAGCGGATCAGTTCTGATTCGTCGTGGGCTTCAGCGCCGGCGGGATTGAGGGAAAGGGTGGCTTCCATAACCTGTTAAGACGCTATCAGCGGCCGAAAGGTTGGGACGGCCACCAACTTTTCACCCAACCGCACTTTACCTTTTACCTTTCACCTTTGCGCCTTTCTACCTTGTCCCAAACACCTCGCGCAATAGTGCCGTCGTCCTGGCGACCGGGTTTTCCCGGATACGACGCTCTTCTTCGGCCAGGATGGTAAACAGGCCGTTCAGGGCCCGACCGGTAACGTGCCGGTCCAGATCGACTTCCAGCGGTTGAACCAGGGGAAGCTGGTTCCAGGTCGTTGCGATCTCGCGATAGAGGTCCAGTCCTTCGACCCGCTGCAGGTGCTCGGCGACGATGGGTTGATATCGCTGCCGCAAGGTCGATTCCGATGTGCGTCTAAGGTACTGGGTAGCCGCATCGTCGCTGCCCCGGAAAATTGCATGGACATCGGCCGGCTGCATCTGGCGGATCGCTGCGGTGAATACCGTGACCGCCTCGGACGCTGCTGATTCGGCGGCCCGATTCATGGCCTGTTCCAGTTGGTCAACCTGCCGCCCCAGCCCGACCCGGCGCATCTGACTGGCCACATTCTGCATGGATTCGGGCAGGGGGATGCGAATCAGTTCGTTGGCCAGATAGCCATCGACCTGGCCAACCCGGTCGCTGGCCCGTTCGGTGCCCACGCGCAAGGCCTCCCGCAAGCCTTCGGCAATTCGCGCCTCACTTGTGGGGCCGGCCGCACGGTCGGCCGTGGCGATTTCTTCCAGCATGGCACAGGAGACCAACATCAAGGCCAGCCCCATCAGGCCGGGTAAACGCAATTGACGCAGCGACATAGCAGTTCTCCATGTGGGTACGCAGTCATGTTGACACATCTGGCGTTCTGTCATGTCAGTCACCATGCCGAATCAATGCTGTCGGGGGTTACATGAACATGGCACTGCATCGTTATCTTGTGACGCTCTGTCTTGTGGCGAGTCTGTCCTGCGCACAGGCGGGGGAGGCCGACGTGGAGCGAATTCTCGACCAAGCCAGTCAATTGGCGCGCCTCCATAGTTTGCTGGTGCTGCACGAGGGCCGGCCAGTCATCGAGCATGTCCGGGCCGGGCCTGGACTGTCGCAGCCGGCCAATATCAAGTCAGTGTCGAAGACGGTACTGGCGGCCCTGGCTGGAATTGCGCTGGAAAAGGGAATGATTGAAGATCTTGACCAGCGCATCGTCGAACTGCTTGATGACCGGGTGCCCGGGGAAGCCGATGCACGTACGGCCGAGATCACCGTAGGCCATGCGCTGTCGATGCAGACTGGCCTCCAAGGCACTTCTCATGAAAAGTACGGGCCCTGGGTTCTCAGTGACGGCTGGGTCGCCTATGTGCTGACGCGGCCGTTTGTCGATGATCCGGGCGGACAGATGATCTATTCGACCGGATCGAGCCACCTGGTCGCTGCAGCCCTGACCGATGCCAGCGGCCGCAGCCTGCTGGAACTGGCTCGCGACTGGCTCGGCAAACCGCTCAATATTCAGATTCCGGCCTGGATGACCGATCCGCAAGGCACCTATTTTGGCGGTAACGAAATGCTGCTGAGCCCGCGTGCGCTGGCGCTGTTCGGCGAGCTTTACCGCAACGGTGGTCGCCATAACGGCGAGCAAGTGATTCCGGCCTGGTGGGTCGAGGAGTCCTGGCAGCCCAACCGTCGCTCCCGCTGGACCGGCGATGCCTATGGCTATGGCTGGTTCATGACCGAGATTGCCGGCCACAAGGCCTATTACGGCGCCGGGTATGGCGGCCAGGCACTGTATGTGCTGCCTGATGCGGGTCTGACCGTGGTGATCACGGCCGACCCCGAGCCACCATCACCCGGACGCGACAGGTTTGATGAACTTCAATCGCTGGTCGGGACCATCGTGCGCACCTTCGACTCGACCCAGCTTGCACACCAGGATTAAGGAGCCGTGTCACGGAAGCAGCCAGTCGCGGGGCTGAAGGTAGTCTGCCAACCGTGCCTCGGGGGTATCGGCCTCGGGTTGCCAGTCGTAGCGCCAGTGAGCAACCGGAGGCAGCGACATGAGAATCGATTCAGTACGCCCGCCTGATTGCAGGCCAAACAGGGTGCCGCGATCATGAACCAGGTTGAACTCGACATAGCGCCCACGACGGTATCGCTGGAAAGCGACTTCGCGTTCACCGAACGGCTCACTTTTCCGCTTTTCGACAATCGGCTGATAGGCGGTGAGATAGCCATCGCCCACGGCGCGCAGGTAGGCGAAACAGCGGTCGAACTTCCATTCGTTCAGATCATCGAAGAATAATCCGCCGACGCCGCGGGTCTCGTTGCGGTGCTTCAGGTAAAAGTACTCGTCGCACCAGTGCTTGTGACGGGCATAGACCTCGTCCCCGAATGGTTGACACAGGCGGTTGGCGGTCTGATGCCAATGCTGGCAGTCATTATCGTTTGGATAATAGGGGGTCAGGTCGAAGCCGCCACCGAACCACCATACCGGATCCTCACCCGCCTTCTCGGCGATGAAGAACCTTACGTTGGCATGGCTGGTCGGAACATGTGGATTGACCGGGTGCATGACGACCGACACACCCAGCGCCTGGAAAGTCCGACCGGCCAGTTCCGGTCGCCGCGCGCTCGCGGCCGGGGGCAGGGTGCTGCCGTGGACATGGGAATAATTCACCCCGCCTTTTTCGAAAACCTGCCCGTTCTCGATCACCCGCGTGCGCCCGCCGCCACCATCAGGCCGCTCCCAGCAGTCTTCCTGAAACTCGCCCTGACCATCAGTCTGCTCGAACGCCAAACACAAACGATCCTGCAGATCAGTCAGATAGGTCGCAACTTCATTAATGGTCTGATTAGTATCCATGGGCCCGAAGATTAACACCACGCCGGCGTGCCTTTCGCTTTTCCCTCTCCCATCTCCCCTCTTTCCCTCTCCCCATACCCCTATCGCAATTGCTGGCCGCTGCGCAGATCAAAGATGGCCGAAGGCTTATCAGCCTCCCCCAGCGGGCCGTCCACTATGGCATCGATCAAATCGTCGAACAGGGCCCGAACCTCGGCCGCCGAGCGGGCGGGTGGCTTGCCGGATGGATTGGCCGAGGTCGAGACCAGGGGCGTATCGAGGGAATCGACCAACTCTCGACAGATCGGGTGGGCGGACTGGCGAACGGCGAGGCTGGAATGCTGGCCTTTGAGCCAGACGGGGCATGCGGAGGAAACAGGCAGCAGCCAGGTCACCGGCCCGGGCCAGGTTTCATTCAGCCGCGCCTGTTGTTGTTCATCCAGCGGCTTGATCCAATTGCCCAGTTGGGCCAGATCGCGAATCAGGACGATCACCCCCTGGTCCACCGAACGGTCTTTCAGCGCGCAAATGCGTTCGGTCGCCCCACGGTCATCGGCCCGGCAGCCCAAGCCGTAGACGGCTTCGGTTGGATAGGCGATGACGCCGCCGCGGTTGAGGGTTTCGATGGCTTGGTTGATGGGTGTCATGAGGCTGGCGGAAAGGTGAAAGGTGAAAGGAAAAGACGGAAGACGGGAGACGGCTCACGGTTTTCCTGAACCCTTAAACCTTCTTTTTCTTCTTCTTCGAAGCCTTCTTCTTCGAGGACTTCTTTTTCGAAGTTTTTTTCTTCGACGCCTTCTTCTTTGAAGTTTTCTTCTTGGCTGCTGTTTTCTTGCCGGCTTTTTTCTTGCCGAACTTGCCGCGCTTGCCCTTGGGTGGGGCTTCGTCCAGCATTTTCTGGCATTGGGCCAGATCCAGTGATTCGGGCTCGACGTCCTTCGGTACGCTGGCGTTGCGCTTGCCGTCGGTGACGAAGGGGCCGTAGCGGCCTTTCAGGATCTCGATGCCTTCGTCCTTGAACGACTTGATGATGCGCTCGGCCAGCATCTTCTTGTGCGCGACCACCAGTTCCAGGGCCTGCTCAAGGGTGATGTCGTGGGGGTCGATATCCTTCAGCGAGACGAAGTTGCGCGCGCCGTAGCGGACATACGGACCGAAGCGGCCGATATTGGCCTGGACCGGCTCGCCTTCCGGCGTCTCACCCAGGGCCCGTGGCAGCTTGAATAACTCCAGCGCCTCTTCGAGGACGATGGTTTCCATTTTCTGCCCCGGTCGCAAGCCGGCAAACTCCGGCTTGTCTTCATCCTCGGCCTGCCCGATCTGCGCGTAGGGACCATAGCGACCCAGGCGAACGATGACGGGCTTGCCGCTTTTGGGGTCGATGCCGAGTTCGCGCGCCTGCTGTGCTTCCTGGCGGCTGACCGATTCGTCCTTCTCGCGCACCCGGTCGATAAACGGCTGCCAGAACTCACGCAGCAGTGGAACCGATTTCTGCTCGCCACGCGAGATCGCGTCCAACTCGTCTTCCAGGCGGGCAGTGAAGTCGTAGTCGACGTAGCGCTCGAAATGGTTGGACAGAAAATTCGAGACCACCCGGCCGGTCGCGGTTGGCGTGAAGCGACGATTATCCAGATCGACGTACTCGCGGTCCTTCAGGGTCTGGATGATCGAGGCATAGGTGGACGGTCGGCCGATGCCGTGTTCTTCCAGTGCCTTGACCAGGCTGGCCTCGGAATAACGTGGCGGCGGCTCGGTAAAATGCTGCTCGGGGCGGATCGCCTCCAGCGGTACGGTGTCGCCCTCGTTGAGTTCGGGCAGGCGATTGTCCTTTTCGGCCTGGGCATCCTGGTAGACCTTCAAGAACCCGGGCTCGATCAAGGTGGAGCCGGAGGCGCGGAAGGTGGCATTGCCAACATCGAATTCGGCACTGACGGTATCGTAGACGGCCGGGATCATCTGGCTGGCGACCGTCCGGTTCCAGATCAGATGATAGAGGCGATACTGGTCTTCGGACAAGTGACGCTTGAGCTTGATCGGCGTCAATTCAGCCGAGGTCGGGCGCACGGCTTCATGCGCTTCCTGGGCATTTTTCGACTTCGACTGGTAGAAATTGGGCTTCTCAGGCACGACACCGGCGCCATATTCGGAGGCGATGACCTTGCGGATCTCGTTGATCGCATCACCGGCCAGGGCCACCGAATCGGTTCGCATGTAGGTAATCAGCCCCTGGTTGCCGCCACCGATATCGATGCCTTCGTACAACTGCTGGGCAATTCGCATGGTGCGCCGGGTGGTAAAGCGCAGGCGGCGTGCGGCTTCCTGCTGCAGGGTCGAGGTAATGAATGGCGGCTGAGCCCGCCGACGGCGCTGGCGCTTGGTGATGCGCGCGACCTGGAACTGACCGTTGGCGGCCTGCTCGACCTGTCGCTTGACTTCACTGGCGCGCTCGTCGCTGGTGATATCGAACTGGTCCAGCTTGGCGCCGTCAAGCTGGACCAGGTTGGCCGAGAATCGGGTGTCATTTTCCGAGCCCAGGTCGGCCTCGATGGTCCAGTATTCGCGGGCCTCGAACTTCTCGATTTCTTCTTCGCGCTCGACGATCATCCGCAGCGCGGGCGACTGCACCCGGCCGGCCGACAGTCCGCGCCGAACCTTTTTCCAGAGCAGCGGTGAGAGGTTGAAGCCGACCAGATAATCGAGTGCGCGCCGGGCCTGCTGCGCGTCGACCAGCGGGGTGGCCAGATCGCGCGGGGACTCCATCGCCTTGAGAATGGCCCGTTCAGTGATCTCGGAGAATACGACCCGCTTGATCGGCGTGCCGCTGTTGACGCCGCGTTCTTTTAGAATTTCGGCGATATGCCATGAAATGGCCTCGCCTTCGCGGTCAAGGTCAGTGGCCAGAAACACCGCATCGGCCTTGCGCGCCGAGGCCACAATCCTGTCGACATGCTTCTTGTTGCGCTCGATGATGTCGTAGCGCATGGCGAAATCGTTGTCGGTATCGACCGCGCCTTCCTTGGGCACCAGGTCGCGGACATGGCCATAGGAAGCCAGGACCTCGAAATCGGTGCCCAGGTAT
>JBGTEC010000163.1:0-6690 GCA_041747995.1 Wenzhouxiangella sp. | reverse complement strand
ACCAGAAGAACGATTCGGCACTGTAGCCGCCCTGTCGAATGGGCACAAGCGTCAGAACCCGTAGATACTGAAGCCGCCATCCACGGCGATCACCTGGCCGGTGATGTAACCGGCGACCGGCAGGCACAGGAAAACGACCGCGCCGGCCACCTCCTCGGGCTTGCCGATCCTTTGTAACGGGGTGCGCGCCAGGACCTCGCGCCTATAGGCCGGATCAGACAGGACCTCGCCGGCCAGGGGGGTGTCGATGTACCAGGGTGCGACGGCATTGACGCGGATTCGGTCCGGCGCCCATTCGACCGCCAGGTTGCGGGTCATCTGGTGCAGGGCCGCCTTGCTCATCGCGTACGGTGCGCCGGTGCGAAGATGGGTCAGGCCCGCGACCGAGCTGATATTGACGATGCTCGCCTGGTCGGCACCTGCCAGCAGGGGATGGGCAGAGCGTGCCAATTCGAACGCACTGACCAGGTTGGTTTCCAGAATCGAGTGCAGTTCATCGCTGCCGTAGTCGAGCGCGGATTTTCGAATATTGAAACCGGCGTTGTTGACCAGGATGTCCAGTCGGTCACGGCCCTCGGCCACGGCTGCCAGAACCGCTGTCCGTTGGCTGGCCTGGCTGATATCACCGGCAGCGGCAAAGGCCTGACCCCCGGTTGCCTTGATGCCGGCAACGGCGTCATCCAGCCGGTCGCGCTGACGGGCATTCAGCCAGACTTCGGCCCCGCGCTCGGCCAGCATTTTCGCAATGGCAAGCCCAATGCCACGGCTCGCCCCGGTAACCAGGGCGCGTCGGCCGGCCAGACTCCACAGGCCGGCCGCTTCGGATGCTTCAGGCAGGTCGGACACGTTGCCGGCTGGATCGGCCGAACCATACGCCCGCGGCAAGCAAGGTCAGGATGAGGAGCCAGCTGCCGGGGCGACCCATCACGGGCACGCTCAGAACCTGAGTGAAGACCCCCGCGATTTGCACATCACCTTCCAGAACAAAGGTCAGCGGATTATCGGAGCCTGTGGCATCGCCGCTCCAGCCAGAGAACGACCAGCCTTCATCGGCTGTGGCTGTCAGCGTGATTTCGTCGCCGGGGAAATAGTCCGCCTGTTCGGGAGAGATGGATATCTGGCCAAGCCCGTCAGGAGTGATGTCGACCGCAACGGGCGGCAGGGTCGTGCAGTCAACCAGCTCGATCAGAGCAACGTTGACTGCTTCTGCACTGGCTTGGCCAGGATACACGGCCGCCGAAGCCGACAGGCTGATGATCGAGCTTTGCAGGGTGTCACCAATGTAGGCGACAAAATGGCCGCTGCTGGTCTGGAAATCGTCCATCCCTGCCGCGGCCATCTGGGCAGGGTGCTGGCCAAACACGCGGGTCTGTTCATCGGAGTCTGTGACCACGATGTAGTTGTCGGTGGCCTGCGCCAAGGCCCATGCTTCAGGGACTTCGGCATCAGCATGGGCAACCACGGGCTTAACGTCTGTCGCCACGCAAGCCGAGGACTTGATCGTGAAGGGTGGTGGCATCGACCTGGTCCGGTACCAGCGGCTCGCCGACCACCAGTTCGATGCGCCGATGGAAGCCGCGCGGCAGTTTGAAAAAGGCGCGGCCTCCGGAGCGGCTGAACAGGCTTCGCCATAGCCCCTTGAGAGCCATCGGATAAACCGGAACCGGTGTGCGTTCGACGATCCGCTCGATGCCAGGTTTGAAGTTGTGGATTTCCCCATCGGGCGTCAGTGCCCCTTCCGGGAAGATGCAGACAATCTGGCCGTCGGCCAGCTCTTCGGCCACCCGGTCCATGGCCTGGTCCAGCATGTCCGGGTCTTCCTTTCTGGAGGCGACCGGAATGGCCTTGGCGGTGCGGAAGATGAAGCTCAATACCGGGATCTTGAAAATCTTGTGGTGCATGACAAAGCGCACCGGCCGCGGGCAGGACCCGGCGATGACCAGGGCATCGATATAGCTGACGTGATTGCAGACCAGCACCGCCGGGCCTTCGTCGGGCAGGCGGTTGCGGTTGATCGTGCGGGCGCGGTAGAGCGTGTGGATCAGGATCCAGACCAGAAAACGCATCAGGAATTCGGGCACCTGGCGGTAGATGTAGAGTGCGACCACCGCATTCATCAGCGCGACCACAAGGAAGGTCTCGGCAATGGTCAGCCCGAAAACACCGAGAAACAGCGCACCCATCACCGCGGCCAGCACCATGGCCAGGGCATTGATGATGTTGTTGCCAGCGATGATCCGCGACAGGTGCGAGCGCTTGCTGCGCTGCTGGATCAGCGCATACAGCGGCACGATATAAAAGCCGCCGAAGAGCGACAACAGGAAGATATCGGCCATCACCCGCCAGGCCCAGGGCTCGGACAGGAATGCCATCGGGCCGACCAGGGTCTCGGTGGCAACGGCTGCGTAGGGCACGGCGAAATACAGGTCGATGGCGAAAATGCTCAACCCGATCGAGCCAAACGGGACCAGCCCGATCTCGACCTTCTGACCGGCCATGCGATCACACAGAATCGAGCCCAGCCCGATCCCGATGGAAAAGGTGGCCAGCAGCAGGGTGCCGACCAGTTCGTTGCCGCCAAGGATCACGTGGGTGTAATTGGGGAACTGGGTCAGGTACAGCGCACCGAAAAACCAGAACCAGGAAATGCCGATGATCGACAAAAATACCGCGCGTTTCTGGCGCATGAAGCCGATAATCTTGATCGTCTCGGTAAAGACGTTCCAGTTGATCTTCAGGCCTGGATCGACAGCCGGTGTCCAGGGAATCAGCCGGCTCAGCAGGTAACCGGCAACGGCGACCAGCAGCACCGCACCGGCCACCCACATCGGCCCGCCGGCGCCGGTGGCAATCAGCAAGCCGCCGGCGATGGTGCCGAGCAGGATGGCGACGAAGGTGCCCATCTCGACCAGGCCGTTGCCGGCGACCAGTTCCTGCTCATGCAAATGTTGCGGCAGCAGACCGTACTTGACCGGCCCGAAAAAAGCCGACTGGGTACCCAGTAGAAACAGGACGCCAAGCAACAGCCAGACATTGCCCAGCACCAGCGCGACTGCGGCCACGATCATGATCCCGATCTCGAGCACCTTGATCGCCCGGATCAGGCGACTTTTCTCCATCTTGTCGGCGATCTGCCCGGCGGTGGCCGAAAACAGGAAGAACGGCAGCACGAACAGCCCGGCGGCCAGGTTGATCAGGACGTTGTTATCCAGCCCCGTTGTCAGTTGCGCGCCCTGGTAGGCAATCAGCAGGATCAGGGCATTTTTGAACAGGTTGTCATTGAACGCACCGGAGAACTGGGTCCAGAAGAACGGCCCGAAACGGCGTTGCTTGAGCAGGGCAAACGGGCGGTCAGGTGTCATGGTTGATCCCTCGAAGCAGTTGCCGGTCTGATGCCGGCACGAATCGCGCCATCATACACGGGACATCGGCAATAGGAGCTTTTCACCACAGAGCCTCCAGCCCCGTAACCGGGACCGCTGTCGCGGAAGGAACGAAGACAAGCTCACCACAGAGGCACAGAGGCCAACGTCAGTGAACTCGATTCGGCCTCGTTACACATATGCAGGTGGCCAGCCTTCCAGAGATGGTGAAGCCTGTGACCGGTGGTGAAGTAACGGATGCGAGCAGCCACTGGGCCTGCCGGGGTGATTGGAGACGGCGGCGAATCAGAAAGGTGGGCGGATGTAACGCATGATAGGGAAAGCCTTATTTGTTTGAGGCACAATAAGGGGGCACTTGTGGGAAAAAGTTGGAGTTCAATATGTCAAACAACCAAATCGTACTTTGCTTGAAAGCTCTGTTGGCAGCCGCATTTCTGGCCGCCATGACCGCCTGCGCAACACCGGCCCAGGTCACCGAGGCCCAGACCGAGACCCGGCAGATTGCCGAATCGGCCCAGTCGGCCGCGAATGAGGCTTCGCGGGCTGCCAATGAGGCCATGCAGGTCGCGCGCGAGGCAATCGAGATCGCCAGAGCCGCGCAGCAGTCGGCCGATGCGGCACAACGCTGCTGTACCGATCTGGAGCAGCGCCTTGACCGGGCCATGGAACGGCTACAGGCGAAATAGCGACCTTACCGCGTTGGCGCGGTAATCACCGACGGAACACCGTCGGCTGCACTGACAACCGAGGCGACCCGTTCGCGGTCGATCAGTTGCTTGTGCCCGTTGGCTGCGATCCAGGCTTCAACCGTATCCATGACCATGCCCGGGTCGGGCGCTTCGCCATCGGCGCCGGGGTGGACTTCCAGGTAGAGCAGGCCATCCCGGTAACCCAGCTTGATGGCCTGATCGACAAAGTAGACGGGTGTCCCCAGGGGAACGGTTTCGACCAGGCGTTGGATATGCTCGGGGTAAAGTCGCACACACCCCTGGCTGACGCGCATACCCACGCCGTCGGGCCGATTGGTGCCGTGGATCAGGTAACCCGCCATCTCCAGCATCAGGACGTGCTCACCCAGCGGGTTGTCGGGGCCTGGCGGGATGACCGTTGGCAGTGTGATGCCCCGTGCAGCATAGTCGGCACGAACGCCTTCGGTGGGGTACCAGGCCGGCCGCTCCAGCTTGCCAACGACCCGAGTGACGCCTCCGGCCGGCGTTTCCCGCCCCTGGCGACCGATGCCGATCGGATAGGTGCGGACCTGCAATTGGCCGATCCCGGTATCCTGATGATCCTCAGGGTGGTGACGATTGTTGTGACGATTATTGCGACCATTGGCGTCACCATTGTCCCGATCATCGTTGAAATAGTAATAGAGGCGTTTCTCGGCACGGTTGATCACCAGCCCCTCGCGTGGCCCATCGGGCAGCACGTGCAGCGAGGGAATGAGGACGCGGGTGCCTTCCCCGGGCATCCAGATGTCCACTTCGGGATTGGCCCGCCGGATTTCCCGGTAGCCCATGTTCCGCCAGCGCGCGATATCCATCAGAGTATCGCTACGGCGGGCATATTCGTACTGGATCTCTCCGACAACCTGCGTGGTGAGCCCATCGACGGCGTAACCTGAAGGCCAGGCAGCGGTCGCGGGCAGGATCAACATCAGCGCCAGTAGCAAAAAGTATGACTTCATAAGGTGAGTGTCAGACCGATTGCCTGATTTAAAGTTCGAGCCGCCACCCGGAGAGGACGGCACCATCTTTGATGTTCACGACCTCGGTGCACGCGCATTGACCTTTTATGGTCAGTCGACCCTGCTGGAAAACCAGATGGCGTTCCCCGAAACGGTCGTCCAGCTTTCCGGCACCCTCCTGGCGCTGGACAGCGGCCCGAGGTCCCTGGCCCAGTTCCATAACCCGCCGCTCGAATATCGCGGTGACGTGCCGATGATGACGGTCCGTTTCATGGGGGCGGCCATCTCGGCTGTGCCCGGCGAGATGACCCTTCAGCTGACTCAGTTTTCGGCGGACATGCTCGATAGCGATGCCCAGCCTGTCGATCCGCCTTCAGCAGATGAACTGCGCGCGGCGCTGGAGCAGAATGGGGTTGTTCTCCCCGACATCCATCCCGACGATCCGACTGAAATCCGGGTGCGGATCAATGTCAGCGACCAGCATTACCAATCAATCGAGATTACCTCCGATGCCGGATTCTTCCACGGTTTTCACGGTCAGCGTCCCGATGTGGACCCCCAGCCTGTGGCGCCGGTCAGACCGTGAGGCTCGTTTTTCGATTGCTGTCGTCACAGAACGGCGCGGTGTGTGATGCGGTTAACCACGGTCTGGATTTCAATGACCGGAGTCAAGCTGAAGCGCGGGTGTATCCACTATACTCTGTTCCGGTTCCTCACTCTTTTGCATCAATGCGCCGTTGTCCAATCAGTTTGCTGCCCCTGCTTGCACTGTTGCTCCTGCTGCCAGCCTATGCGACGACGCCCGACCCTGACGCCAATGCGGACTACGCGCACTTCGAAAACCACTTTCGCCTGACCCTTGAGCAGGAAGGGGTGCCGGGTGGCGCCTACGCCATCGTCCGTGACGGGCGAATCGTGAAGGCTGGCAGTTTCGGTGTTCGCGCTGCCGGTGAAGCGCCCCCGGTCACCGTGGATACCGTTTTCCGCATCGCCTCGGTATCAAAAACCTTTGCCGCCCAGTTGACTGGCATGCTGGTCCACGAAGGCCATTTGAGCTGGGAAGATGGCGTTACCGGTTTCCTGCCTGATTTTCAACTCGGCCAGCCCGAGCAGGCCCGAGCGCTTCAAATCCATCATCTACTGGGCCAGTCGACCGGCATCGTGCCCAATGCCTATGACAACCTGCTCAACGCCAGCCAGTCGCTGGATCAGATCGTGCCGCGTTTTCGCGAGATCGAGCCGATGTGCCAGCCCGGGCGCTGTTACACCTACCAGAATGTCCTGTTTGCTCTGGTCGGCGTGGCCATTGAACAGCGTACCGAGCGTTCCTACGACGACCTGGTCAACGAGCGTCTGTTCCAGCCGCTGGCCATGCGCGATGCCTCAACCGGCATGGCCGGTTACCTGGCGGCGGAAAACCGCGCCGCGCCGCACGTGAAGCGCCGTTTGAGCTGGCGTCCGACCCAGGTCAACGAGAACTACTACCGGGTGTCACCGGCTGCGGGTGTCAACGCCAGCGCCATCGACCTCGGCCACTGGCTGATCGCCCAGATGGGACACCACCCCGACGTGGTGGCGCCGGCCCTGGTCGAGGAGATTACCGAGAAGCGAATCCGGACC
>JBGTEC010000162.1:0-3410 GCA_041747995.1 Wenzhouxiangella sp. | reverse complement strand
TGCTGGTGGTCTCATGCCCCTGCGCCCTGGCCCTGGGCACCCCGGTGGCGCTGGCCGCCGCCGCGCGCGGATTTGCCCGTCTCGGCATCCTGATCAGCCGGCCCGATGCGCTGGAAAAACTGCCGAAGATCACCCACGTGGTCCTCGACAAGACCGGCACGCTGACCCGGTCGGAAATGACCATTGGTGAAACCCATTGCCTGGCCGAACTCGACCAGGATCGGGTTCGTTTGCTGGCCGGTCGCCTGGAACGGATCAGCCGTCATCCCGTGGCCTCGGCCTTTGTCCGCCACGATGACGGCGCGGCGGTTACCCATGCCGAAGCTATCACTGCCAGTGGTGTGACCGGCCAGATCGACGGGGTCGAATACCGGCTCGGCAAGCCGGGGTATGTGGGCGAATGGCTCGACCGGGCACCGGTCGAACCCGGCGACGGTCAATGGATTGCACTGGCCCGCCGGGACCAACTGCTGGCCTGGTTTCGCGTCGACAGCCCCTTGCGCGCAGGGGCTGAAAAGCTGGTTGCCGATTTGCAGGCCGCCGGGCTCGAGGTCTGGCTCGCATCCGGCGACCGCGCCGACAACGTTGACCTTATCGCCGCTCGCCTGGGTATTACCAATGTGATGGCCGATTGCACGCCGGCCGACAAGCTGGCCCTGGTGCAGCGCCTGCAATCACAGGGCGCGCGTGTCGCCATGGTGGGCGACGGCATCAACGACGCCCCGGTGCTGGCCGGTGCCGATGTGTCGCTGGCCCTGGCCGAGGGTGCCGATATCGCCCGCACCCAGGCCGACCTGGTCATCACCGGCAAGGGCCTGAACCGGGTCAGCGCGGCCTTCGCCCTGGCTCCACGCGTGCGTGGCATCGTCGGCCAGAACCTGGCCTGGGCCTTTGCCTACAACATGACCGCGCTGCCGTTCGCCGCCGCGGGTTTCGTACCACCCTGGCTTGCCGCCATCGGCATGTCGGCCTCAAGCCTGCTGGTAGTACTGAACGGCCAACGCCTGGGCCGCAGAAATCCAGGGAAGGAAAGCGCCGAGAGCCTGCATGAATTACCCTCTCCCGTCTCCCCTCTCTCCTCTCCCCGCACATCATGAATATTATTTACGTGCTGATTCCCCTGTCGGTGATCCTCATGGCCATCGCCATCGCCGCCTTCTTCTGGGCCGTGCGCAACGACCAGTTCGACGACCTCGTCACGCCGGCTCTCGATATTCTCGACGAGGACGAGAAGGCGCCGCCGCAGGACCGGCCTGCGCCATCCGCTGACGACGATTCTCCCGCGCGGAGTTCATGAGCCCGGAAGCGGCCATCCTGACCGGCCTGCTGGCCGGGCTGTTCGGCTCGACCCATTGTCTCGGCATGTGTGGCGGTATCATCGGCATGCTCCACAGCCAGATTCCTGGCAAACGTCCAATGCTTGCGACCGGCTTTCATGCCGGACGGATCGCGAGTTACCTGGTCATCGGCCTGCTCGCGACCTTGCTGGGACTGCTGCCGGCCACGGTGATGCCCGACCTGGCGCCGGTCGTGATGCGGGTCGTGCTCGGCGGCCTGATCGTGCTGATGGCAATCTACATTGCCTTACCTGGCCGCTTTCGCGACCTGGCCGGGCGGGTGGCCGCACCGCTGACCAACAAAATGCTGCCGCTGTTCGCCCGCCTGCTGCCGGTGACCTCCCTTGATCGAGCCCTGGGCCTGGGCCTGCTCTGGGGCCTGTTGCCGTGCGGCTTGCTCTACACCGTGGTGGCCGCCGCCGTCCTCCTGGCCGACCCATTGGCCACCACCGGCCTGATCATCTCGTTCGGCCTCGGCACAGTGCCACTATTGCTGGGCGCCGGCCTGGTCGTACTCCGCTTCCGCTCGGCAATCAACCGCCCCGGCCTGCGCTGGCTGGCCGCCGGACTGATGGGGCTGACCGGCGTGCTTGTTGCCGTTGGTCCCTGGCTCGCCCATCTGAGCGATCACTCCGTCATCCAGTTCCTGGTTGATTGCACGGTCAGCGGTTCTTAAGGCGCCAAAATCAGGTCAAAAGCGGTTTCTCGCCAAGACGCCAAGGCGCCAAGAAAGAAAAAAGTCAAAAGATCTCTCGCCAAGGCGCCAAGACGCCAAGGCCGCCAAGAAGAAAAAACGAGCTTTCAACATCCCAACGGTTCTTTCTTGACACCTTTGCGTCTTGGCGTCTTGGCGAGAGACAGCTTTTGATCTGCCTGTGATTTCGGCAGCGCATTAAGGCTTTTTCGATTCATGCTTCCATGCGATCATGCGCGGATGAACGAGAACACTGAAATGGACCAAAAATTGCCCCTGGATCCGCCGCTGGAAGCCGAAGAGGCCCGTGTCCTCGGCGTCCTGATCGAAAAGGAATCGGCCACGCCGGAAAATTATCCTTTGACCCAGAACGCGACGCTGACTGCCTGCAACCAGAAAACCAGTCGTCATCCCCTGATGAAGCTGGATCCGGGCCGGGTCGGCCAGACCCTGCGCAGGCTCGAAGGCCGTGGCCTGGTCAGGAGTGATTTCGGCGCCCGGGCAACCCGTTATGCCCACCGGATCACCACCGCACTTGAACTGACACCGGCCCAGCGCGCCCTGATCGGCCTGCTGTTGTTGCGCGGCCCGCAGACCGTATCCGAGCTCTACAGCCGATCGGAACGGCTGCACCAGTTCGACGATCTCGACGATGTGCGCTACAACCTCGATCGCCTCGCCAATCGCGACGCCCCCATGGTCGTCGACCTCGGCCGCGCCCCTGGCCAGCGCGAAGACCGCTACATGCACCTGCTCTGCGGCGCGGTCAGCGCCGACATGCTGGCCAGCATCTCCAGCCGAATCAGTACCGCCGACCAGGCCCAAAACAGCGCCCTGGCCGACCGCGTCGCCGAACTCGAACAACGCGTCGCCGCGCTGGAAGCACAATTAGGCCTTGATACCGGAGCTGAGGAAAAATAAACCATACCGGCAGGTGCAGAGAAATGCGTAGGAGCGGCCCTCTGGCCGCGAATCGATGGTGGAATCGCGACCAGAGACTCCTTGCAGTGCGGTCAAGCGGATCCCCTCAGATTGTGATTCACAGCAAGTTTCTGAATAACCTGGTTAAGCCAGAATCAGCTATGATGGCGGTTCAATAAATCAGCGCTTGCGCGTGCTGGCAACGAGCCCTTCAGGAAATAGAAATGTCACTGAAAAACCCCCTTTCCGGCCTGCGATTGCGTTGGTCTTGCGCCTTCCTGATGGTGCTTTTTCTCTCTTCTGCCGTCGCAGATGATTTTGCAGTCAACTCCGGACTCAGTGCGCTCTGGTTCAATCCTGAGCGCGATGGCGAGGGGCTGGTGCTGGAAGTTTTGAGTGAGGACACCGCGCTGGTGTACTGGTTTACCTATGACGAGGAAGGCAACCCGCGTTGGTTG
>JBGTEC010000161.1:0-6225 GCA_041747995.1 Wenzhouxiangella sp. | reverse complement strand
GTGAGCAGGCCATGCTGGCCAGGGAGCGCTGCGCGGGGCTGCCGGTTGATGTCCGGCTTTGCGACTATCGTGACATTGACGAACCCTTCGATCATGTCGCCTCGGTCGGCATGGTTGAACATGTCGGCAGCCGCAATTACGAAACCTACATGGAGGTCGCCGAGCGCTGCCTGAAACCGGGTGGCCTGTTTTTGCTGCACACCATCGGATCCAACACCAGCGTGCGCCACACCGATCCGTGGATCGACCGTTACATTTTCCCCAATTCTCACCTGCCATCCCTGGCCCAGCTCACCCGGGCGACCGAAGGTCGTCTCCTGGTCGAGGATCTCCACAGTTTCGGTCCCTATTACGACCGCACCCTGATGGCCTGGTACGACAACTTCATCCGGCACTGGCCTGAAATCGCCGACCGCTACGGAGAACGATTCAAACGGATGTGGACGTTCTATCTTTTGTCCTGCGCGGCCTCGTTCCGGGTGCGTCGGCTGCAGTTGTGGCAATTGCTGCTGGCCAAGCCGCCCCGTTCGCAGCCGGTTCGTACGGTCCGTGAGGCCGGCGGGTTGGAGCGATCCGCGAGTCTGGTGGAAGACTTGATGTCAAAACCAGCGGTCAAGCCTCCTTGATTGGGTGCTGGCCTGATTGGAGAAAGCCCGCATCCGGGCCTGGAGCAACATCAACCGACCTTCGTCAGAGCGGGTATAGATGAGTTTGGCCGGACAGACTCGCCGCTGCCAGGCGCGCAGGAAGTGTTGAGCGCGGTCCTTGCGCACCGCAAGTAACATTGGAACGGCATGGAAATCAACATATGGCCGCCTGAACCGGAATTGCCGGCGTGTGATCAGGTAGCGAGGGTTGTCGATCGGGGCCAGAACCTGTTGAACGCATTCAGCGAATAGTGACTGTTCGGCAAAGCTGCCGTGACCCAGTGCGATACTCCAGTCCCCGGCCGGATTTTCGCAGCAGATCAGGCGGCTGTTTCGATGTGACTCCGACAGCAGCTCACTGTCACACAAGGCCTCCCGGGTGGCCAACGCAATGCCTCGGAGCGATCCGTCCACCGGCAGAAAGCGAAAGTACAAGATCAGCAGGCGTATTGCAGCGGGCCCGGTCAACAGGATGAGCCCGGCGCCCAGGGCCATCAGCATTGCTCCCGGGCCGGCCTGGTCGGCGCTGTAAATGGTCGGATAATAAAGCCACCCGGCCACCACCAGTGCCAGGCCGATCAACTGGTTGAGCAGTACGCGGAATGTGCCCCAAAAACCAAACACCTTGAGCTTCGGCGGTTTTGGCATGCTGACCGTCGGCAGGATTCGCCCGACCTGGCCCTCGTCCAGGGCCTCCTTCCAGCGCCGAAGCAATCCGTCCCTGTCGGCAAGGCGCCTGGCCATGACTCTATTCAGCCTCCCGTCATTGATCGGAAATCGAAACTGTCCGCGCCGCCAGAATCGGGGCCGGAGCCGGTTGATGCCAGCCTCGATTACGGGCTTTTTATGATCCAGCCCGACGAAGGTCTCGAAGCGGTTGATCAGATCTTCGAGGTCGCGAACATCGCGGCTGAGTGGCCCGGTTTGGGCAAAGGCACCGATGTGCCAGATCGATGCGACCTTGTCAGGAACCGCGGGGTCGATCCGAATGGCCCGTCCGCGCATCTGGTTGGTGGTCATGAATGAGCCGACCACGCTGGCCAGGATCAGTGAATTGACCGGTGGCGCATCCCAGCCTTCACCGAGCAGTGCACGGGTGCCGACCAGGACCTGGATGTCGCCCTCATTGAGTAGTTGGGTCAGGGTTCGGGTCAATCGCCGGTCGCCGGAAAGCTGGACCTGGCGGAACTCTGTCAGGGCGGGAACCTCGCGCACTTGCAGCCGTCCATCGTCAAAGCTTGCCGCGAGCCGGTCAATGAGTGAGTGATGAACGATCGTCAGGCGGCCGGTGTGCAGTACCAGCGCGCTGACCCGGCACGGGCTGGCGCCGGAAACCAGGTGATTGAAGATCGGCCAGGCGCCCAGCGGCAACTCACGCTGAACCGGCTGCTGGTAGTCTTCATCGCGGATATAGTCGGTCAGGATCACCTGGCGCAAGGCCTGTTGGCGTTGCTGGCATTCAATCTGATGGATCTTGACGCAGGCTTTTGCCTTGTCGTTGCTCAGGCTGAGCCGCGGCCAGTGTCGCCCTGCGTCGCTCAGGTTGAGCTCGCGCCGCCAGAGCAGCCGGTCAGCGCGCAAGCGTCGGGCAAGGTCTGCTCTTCGCTGGTCGCTTGCCGAATTGTCTGGCCAGCCTTCGCCGAACAGATACACGCGCAACAGCCTTTCCCACTGGATCTCGTCGAGCTCCGGCAGGTCTTCGTTGCGCAGATCCAGCATCTTTTGCAGCGGATGTGCAGGCTGTCCACGGGCGGCGAGGAAGGCGAGCAGGGCAATCGCCGTATCCGGCGCCTGCATGATCTGGCGGATGGAAAGTTCGGGGTTGACGATCCACTGGTGGGCGAGAACGTCTTGCAGAAACGGCTCGGATGCCAGCAATTCCTGGACCAGGAACCCGACAGCGTTTCGATGGTTAGTTAATAGTTCTGTATCACCGCCAGCGCAGCGGACCAGCCAGATATAGTCCTGGTGCGGGCACAAGGTGCCGACGCGAACCAGTTCCGGCACAGAAATTTCCTCATCGATCGGCCCGCACAACTCGATATACCGGGTCCATTCATGGCCGACGACATCATAGGGTGGTGTGGCAGTCAGCGAGACCAGGATGAGGTCGTCAAGGGCCTCGACGATTTTCTGCAGGGCAGACCACCATTCGGCCCTGAGGTGATGGGCTTCGTCAAGGATCAGCACTTTGATGCCGGCCTTTCGAAAGCATGCGACAACCTCGTCGACCTCCAGGCCGGCCGGCCCGGCCCCGGTCACTTCGTCTTCGAGCGCATCGGCCTCCTCGACTTCAATGTCAGTGGCTGACGATTCGGCCGAGTCCAGCCGCATGCGGGTATGAAGCGCCTGGTAAGTGAGCGAACTGAAAAATTGCAGAGCAGCCAGATCGCGGCTTTTCCACGGCAGGTTTGTCGGGTCCTGGCCGTCGAGAAAGTCTCCGAGTCGCTCGATCCACTGATCACGAATGGTCCGTGTTGGCGACAGGACGACTGCGGGTTGACCCAGGCGGCGAAAGACCTCGAGCCCAAGCACGGTCTTTCCCGAGCCGGGAGCGGCAACGATATGCAAACGCCGGTTGTACAGATGGGAATCCAGCGCTTCGAGCACACGTTCCTGGTAGGGGCGCCACGGCCAGCGGAACCGCAAACCAACTGTGGGTGGCTGCGGGGCGGCGACATAGAACTGGCCCGGGTCCTTTCTCATGGGCACTCATTATGCGCGAAGGAAGGTCGAAGGCAACAATCCGCGATCAATCAACCGACGGTCAAGAATCTCCAACCGGCAGTCAATGTCATTGCACCGGCAACCGGGCAAACTGTGCTGCTGTTCCCCGGAGATTGAATGCGGCATGATGGAGCGACATCAGTTCGGCAAGGCCGATCTCGTCGATTGCGGCCACGGCCGCCTGTTTGGTGGTGGGATGGCGCTGCCGATTGATCAGATGCTGATGCTGGACCGCATTACCCATATCGACGGGACGATCGAGGGGCGTGGCGCCGGTCACCTTGTGGCTGAGCTCGATATCAAGCCCGATCTATGGTTCTTCGCCTGTCATTTCCGCGGCGATCCGGTCATGCCGGGTTGCCTGGGCCTGGATGCCCTGTGGCAACTGCTTGGCTTCTACCTGGCCTGGACCGGTGGCCAGGGCAGGGGCCGGGCGCTCGGGGTCGGTGATGTGCGCTTCAGCGGACAGGTGCTGCCGGACAACAAGCTGGTGCGTTATGAACTCGATATCCGGCGCGTGGTGCGCCACAAGCTCATCATGGGGATTGCCGATGGCATTGTTGCGGTCGATGGCCGGGAGATTTACCATGCCCGCAATCTGAAAGTTGGCCTGTTTACATCCACCGAAGGTTTTTGATCCCAAGGAATCAATCATCAATCATGGGCGAGAGGCCTTTTGAGGATCTGGGTGCCGATTCGCTGGATATCGTCGAGATGATCCTGGACGCCGAGGACAGGCTGGGGCTGAGGATATTGGATGCCGTGGCCGACAGCTTGACCACGGTGAACGAATTCGCCCATTACCTGGGTCGGGCGCGCGGCTGATTCGCTACTGCAGGCAGGTTTGCCGGTAGACCGCCGGTGACATGCCGACCCAGCGTTTGAATGCGCGACTGAACGCACTCAATTCCGAAAATCCCAGCAGTTCAGCAATTTCGCTCAGCGGGCGCTGGCGCTCCTGGAGGTAGACCAGCGCCTGTGCCCGACGGACATCCTCGAGCAAGCCAGCAAAAGTCTGGTTCTCCTCCTTGAGCCGCTTGTAAAGCGTGTAGCGGCTCATATTCAATTGCGCAGCGACTGTGGCGACGCGCACCTTGCCGCGGGCAAGCTGGCATTCAATCAGCGGGCGAACCTGGCGACTGAACTGCAGTGAGGCGGTCAGCTTGTCCTGAATGAGATGCCATAGCTGCTGGAGCTGGGCGACTGACACCTGCTGCTTGGGATGACTGGTCGGCTCGACGGGCACCGCCGTCACCCGGGCCAGTTCGCTGTGGGTCATGCCCGCTGAGCGCAGGTAGCGCTGCATGGCGGCAATCATCGCATTCAGGGCCTCGGTTGCCATCAAGAACTCCTTACTGAGCGCGGCCAAGGATGAGGCCGGATTGATCGGGGCACTGATCAACCACCAGATCGCCGACATGGCTGTTGAGCCTGTCATCGAGCCCCTCTAGTGTCAGTTCGAACTGGCTGGCGAACGATCCGAGCGACATGCGCGTGGTCACCATGCCGGTCATCAGTGCCAGGCACGGGGGCTGTCCGGCCTCGGCCAGCTCGATTCGCCGCTTGATCCAGTGCGCATGAACATCCGAGTAGCAGGCCTGATAGGCTTCGGCGGCCTCACGGCCGTTGCCATTGTCGCCACCATTATCGCCGCTGCTGGCCATGCCGACGGCGGTGCCGGTTACCCGGGCGCACTGGCTGGTGGGGGACTCGCCGCGATCAGCCCGTTCCCAGGCCAAATCAATGCCTTCCTGGTAACGTTCGGCTACTTGGGGAATATCCGAACCGCCGAAATTGCACGCAGTAAGGGCAAAAACCACGGTTGTGGCCAGTACGGACATTCTCATAGAAATATTCCAGCGTAATGACAAGGGCTCTGCCAGTCATTGTGCCTGATTTTTTAACCTGGCGAGCGCGCTGCCTGCCTGGTCTGGTCGCTGTCAGTAGTGTCTGACGGACGTCGAAGTCTTCGCTGTGGTACCCAGAAAGCGCCTGGCGCTGATGAATACGGCAAAGCCGAGCAAGAGCAGTGCGGCAAATTTGCCGAGCGGGTTGGTCAGAACCAGCCACAGGATCACCCCGGCTACCAAGTACAACAGCGGCAGCAGTCTGTAGATCAACTGTGGCAGGTAGACCTGCTGGGTCAATATTCCCATGAACGGACTCCCCCAATTTATGACTGATTGCGGGTGATGTTACTTTAATCTCACTTTTTATGCAAAAGTTGATGGACATCACTTTCTATGTGCGTTTATGCGTGACAGCGCAGGCGAGAACGCAAGGGCGGTTTGCCAGCAGACCAAGTAGCCCTGCTGGAGTGGAGCCGTAGCGCGTACCTCTCATGGAACAAAACACCAGATTTACCACGGAGACACAGAGAGCACAGAGGAAAAACAATAGGAACTAATTGAATTTTAAGAACAAAGTAATTTTTTTAACCTCTGTGGCCTCTGTGCCTCTGTGGTGAGCTTGTCTTTGTTCCTTCCGCGACAGCGAGTTCGGGGACGGACCTGGTCACTTTGCGAGAGTCTTCAGAGGCTCTCTATTGCGGGAAGTGCAGCACCGATATCGGCTTCACCTCACTGAGCGAAAACGTCTCGTCGAAGCTCACGTCGTGAATGATTCCCCAAACTCGCACCTGGTACTGTCCTGGTTCGGTCAGCACAACGTCAAAGGTATAGCGTCCCAAGTGGCCGTATTGGGGGCGCACGGTGAAGGCCTTGCGGGTATCGCCGTTCGGGGCGATGATTTCGGCAAACAGACCTTCTTCCAACCCCGGGACCGGTTCACTTTGCCCGGCTGGGCGGATGATCAGATCAAGTCCATTGCGTTCTTCGGTATAGATGGGCTC
>JBGTEC010000160.1:0-26604 GCA_041747995.1 Wenzhouxiangella sp. | reverse complement strand
TCTCAACAGCCAGCGCATTCGTGTTTCCGGTCGCAAGGATCTCTCCGGCGCGGTGCTGGCCACGGCCTTTCCGTTTCGCAAGCGTCGACTGTTGCCGGCCTATCAGGGCATGTTCGATGCCTTGTTTGAAAAGGTGGAGGACTTCCGCCGGGCAGGCACGGCATCACTTGATCTGGCCTACGTGGCTTGCGGCCGCCTGGATGGCTACTGGGAACTCGGGCTGGAGCCCTGGGATATCGCGGCTGGCGCGCTGATGGTGCAGGAGGCCGGTGGCGTGGTGATGGACATCGCCGGGGGGGAAAAGTGGCTGGATTCCGGACATATCATCGCCGCACCCTTCAAACTGGTCACTCCGATGCGGCACGCAATCGAGCCGCATGTGAGCGAGTCTCTGAGGGCCCGTCTGGCCCTGGGCAGCTGACCTCGTTTTTCAATCGCCATCCAGGAATAGTTCGCGCATCAGCATCGGGCCACCTTCGGCATGGTTGCCGTTGCGGTAGCGGGCGACGATTTCGCGGCAACGCGCCGCGGATGCTTCGATCAGGCTCTTCTTGACCGACGGCATGCTGGCCGGTGGCATGCTGAAATTCACCACACCCAATCCAAGCAGCAGGCGCACAGCCTGTTCGTCGCCAGCCAGTTCCCCGCAGACCGTTACCGGCACATTGTGCCGGCGCCCTGCCTTGACGATCAGTTCGATCAGCTTCAGCACGCCCGGGTGAGTCGGGTCGTAGAGGTAGCTGACCAGTTCATCCTGACGGTCGATGGCCAGGGTGTACTGAATCAGATCATTGGTGCCGATGGACATGAAGTCGAGTTCAGTAACCAGATGTTCCACGGCCAGCGCCGCGGCTGGCGTCTCGATCATTCCGCCGACGGGAATGGACGGATCGACGCCAATGCCGCGGGCACGCAGCTCCTCCCGGCACTCGGCAATCAGTCGGCGTGCCTGCTTGATCTCGGACACGCCGGTCAACATGGGCAGCAGGATCTGAATCGGACCTTCGACCGAGGCCCGCAAAATGGCGCGCAGCTGCTCACGGAAAATGTCGGTCACCGCCAGTGACAGGCGCAAGCCGCGCAGGCCCAGGGCCGGGTTTGGCCCCTGGGTGATGGCCATTGACCGGGGCAGCTTGTCACCACCGGCATCGAGGGTACGGATGACCAGGGGCTTGCCGTCCATGACTTCAAGCGCGGCGCGGTAAGCAAGAAACTGGGTTTCTTCGTCGGGAATTTCGTCGCCCAGAAACAGGTATTCGGTTCGCATCAGGCCGACGCCGGCCGCGTTGGCTCGTTGGCATCGCTCGAACTCATCCGGCAGCTCGGCATTGCCAAAGAGATGAAAGGCATTGCCATCACGCGTCAACGAGGGGCGGGAGATGTAGCGCTTGAGCTCGGCTCGGCGCTGTCGGGTAACTTCCCGCTTTTCCTGATAATGACGCTGCAGACCCTCATCATGGGCAACCATCAGGGTGCCGTAATGGCCGTCAAGGATGATCGATTCGCCCTCGATCAGAATGTCGAGCGCATGATGGACCCCGACAACCATCGGGATTTCCAGGCTACGGGCCAGGATGGCCGAGTGCGACCAGGGCCCACCATGTTCGGTCACCAGCCCGGCCACGCGCCGGTGATGGAGCATGGCCATATCGGCCGGACCGAGTTCGGGGGCGACTATGACTGTACGGTCGAGCTGATGCGGCACCTGGGAACCGATCAGGCTGGCCGGCTGTTCGGCAAGCTGGCGCTGAATCAGACTGACGGCCTGCTCCAGGTCTTCACGGCGCAGGGCGATATACTCGTTGTCCATGCGGCGAAACTCATCCAGTAGCTGCTCGCTCTGCAAAACCAGGGCCCACTCGGCGTTGACCCGGTCTTCGTTGATCCGTTGGCAGGCGGCATCGAGCAGCATCGGGTCGCGCAGGATCAAGCGATGGGCTTCGAGCAACTCACTGGCGGTATCACCGCCCTCCCCGCTCATGCGCTCGAGCAAATGCGACAGAAATTCCTGCCCCTGATCGACCGCTCGGTGCAGACGTTCGATCTCCGGCCCGGTGGCGTCGGCTTCCAGGTAGTACTCCGGCAGCGAAAGCTCGCCCGGGGTCAAGCGGTGGACACGGCCGATCGCGATGCCGCTGCTGGTCCCGATTCCCGACAGCGAAAGACTCACTGTTCTTCTCCGAAGCGGCTTTCGATCAAATTGATCAGCTTCTCGCTGGCCGCTCCTTCGTCCGGCCCCTCAACTTCGAGGACCAGTTCGGTTCCGAACGGTGCGGCCAGCAGCAGCACGCCCATGATGGACTTGGCATTGACCCGACGGCCATCCCGTCCAAGCCAGACTTCGCTGTCAAATTCAGACGCCGTCTGCACCAGCCTGCTGGCGGCGCGGGCATGCAGGCCGAGGCGGTTGGTCAGTGTGATGTCCCGGCGAATCATGAATTGATGATGCCCTGGTGGCCGCCCAGGCTGGCCAGCGCAGCCAGTTCATGGGGCGGCTTGCTGGAATGATTGATGGCCTTGAGCAGCATCGGCAGATTCAGCCCGGAGACCACGGGCATGCTTCTAGATTCAGCAGCACGAATGGCCAGGTTATGCGGTGTGGCACCCGGCAGATCAGTCAGGACGACGCAACCGCTGGCATCGGCGCTGATCGTCAGAGCGCCAACAAGCTCAATCAGGGCCGAATCCGGGTCGGCGCCATAATCGATCGAGACCGTGGTCAACTGCACCATGCGCCCCAGGATCACCTCGGACTGGTGACGCAGCGATTCACCAAGCCCGGCGTGGGTCACCAGTACGATGCCCGTCACTTATCGAGCTCACGATGGCTGATCACGACCGTCTTTCCAGCGTCCCCGAGTATTTTTGCGATTCGGTCGATCAGGTAAACCGATCGATGCTGCCCGCCGGTACAGCCAATCGCCACAGTCAGCAGACTGCGCTGGTCTTCAAACAGGGCCGGCATCCAGCGCTGGATGAAGCGAAGGACATCATCGGCAAATGCGTTGACGCGCTCATTGGATTGGAGATACTGCTGTACCTCCGGGTCGAGACCCGTGCGCGGTCTCAGTTCCGGCTCCCAGTGCGGGTTGGGCAGGCAGCGGGCGTCGAACACCATGTCGACATCACGCGGTACGCCGTGCTTGAAGGCAAAAGACTCAAGGACGATGGACCGGGAGCTCTGGTCAGTCAGACCACCAACAGTGCGCCAGATCTGGCGCCTGAGCTGGTGGATATTGCTTTCGCTGGTATCGATCACCCAGTCTGCGCGCTGACGAATCGCCGCCATCAGCCTGCGCTCCTCGGCAACCGCGTCTCCAAGCCCGCCGCTTACGGCCAACGGATGACGGCGACGGGTTTCACTGAAGCGACGAATCAGGATCCGGTCATCGGCTTCCAGGAACAGCAGGCGAAACTGCGCGTGCTCGGGCAAGCTGTCGAATAAGCGTTCCAGGCGCTCGAGCCCGTCCGGACCGGTACGGGCGTCGATGCCGATAGCAACCCGGGGGTAACGCTCCGGCTGGGCCTGGACTTCGTCAAGCAGGCTGCCAAGCAGGCCGCCGGGCAGGTTGTCAACGCAGTAATAGCTTTGGTCTTCCAATGCGTTGAGCGCGACGCTCTTGCCGCTTCCGGAAAGTCCGCTGATGATGATCAATGGGCACGGGGTGCTATTCAAGCCTTGTCATCCGTCAACTGACGTCCATGGCGTTCGACGAATTCCGCGGCCGCGTCGTAGCCCTTCATTCGCAACATGAAATCTCGCACAGCCGCCTCGGCCATCACAGCCAGGTTGCGTCCAGCCATCACCGGCAGATTGATCTGGGGAATCTCCAGATCGAGCACCTGGCGCTGACCCGTGTTGCCATAAAGACGGTCCCCGCCCGGTGGCTCCTTGTTGGGCATGTGCAGGTGGATGATGACACGCAGAAACTTGGTCGCCTTGACGGCGGCATCGCCGAACATGCGGCGAACATTGAGGATGCCCAGCCCCCGTACCTCGAGGCAGTCACGCAGTACCGGCGGGCAGGAACCTTCTATCGTATCGGGCGTGAGCTGGGTGAATTCGGGCGCATCGTCGGCGATAAGGCGATGGCCGCGGGTCAGCAGTTCGAGTGCCAACTCGCTTTTACCTGTACCGGATTCGCCGGTGATCAACACGCCGATGGTGAAAATTTCCATGAACACGCCATGCAAGGTATCCCGACGGGCAAGTCGGCGCGAAATCTGGTATTCAAGAAAACTGACAAGTTCCAGGGCAGGCAGTTTCGAGGTAAGAAGCGGAGTTTCGGTCTCCCGGGCCCATTGCTCCAGGTCGTCGGCGACCTCCAGACCGCCGGCAACGATAATGGCTGCTGGCTGAAGATCCATGATGCGGGCGACGGTCTCCCATCGGCTTTTGGCTTCGAGACTGTCCAGCCAATCGACTTCCTCCTCACCGATGACCTGGATGCGATTGGGGTGTATCAGGTTCAGGAACCCAACCAGGGAGGGTCGGGCGCGAAAACTGGTCGCGGTCATCCGGCGCTTTCCGCCATTGGTTTCGCCGGTCACCCACCTTAACCCCAGACGGTCGGAAAAGCTTTGGTAGAGCTCGACCGGGGTGACGCTGGTGCTCATGTCGCTGATGGGTAATCCGCTTCCAGCGAGAACAGCCTGAGCAGCTCATCGGCGCTTTCGGCCATGCGGATTCGTTCGCGCTGCGCAGGATCGCCAAGACGTTCGGCGATATCCGCGAGCAGTCGCAGATAGACGTCTGAACACTGGTCGGGAACAGTCAGTACGAAAAACAGGTCGACGCGCTCCTGGTCCGGGGCATCGAAATCAATCGGCGTCCGAAGACGAATCAGCGCGGCGGCAACACCACTCTGGCCACTGACGCGGCCATGTGGAATGGCCACGCCATGTCCCAGGCCGGTGGATCCCAGCCGCTCGCGCTGGCAGAGGCTCTCGAAGATCTGACGGGCATCGGCGCCGTCGGGTGCCGATGCAAGCAAATCCGAGGCCTTTTCCAGCAAGGACTTCTTGCTGGAAACGGACAGGTTGACCGCGATGCGGTCGGTGTCAAGAACATCTGCAAGCTGCATAAGAGGCCTGGGATTGTGAATGCTCCGTACGGGTCAGTCGCCGCCCAGGGCGGCCCGTACGGGACGATGGTGGTCGGTGACCTTGTCCTTGTGACGTCGGACCTGACGGTCCAGCTTGTCAATCAAGGCATCGATGGCAGCGTACATGTCTTCGGCCACGCCCACGGCGTGAATCGGGTTGGTGCGCCCGCCCACATTGACAGTGGCTTCGGCGGTGTGCTCGAGCTTTTCGAGGCGCAAGACCCAGTGGGCGGAAATCAGGTTGCCGAAATGGCGCTCGAGTCGATCGCACTTTTCGGCAATGTAGGCACGCAGCGGCTGGCTGATGTCGACGTTCTGTCCGGTCACTTCAAGTTGCATAAGCTAATGCTCCTTTTTGCATGGGCAGTTTGACGAATCGAAACTGGGTGTTTTCCGGCCCCATCCGTCGCATGACCTAATCTTATACCAGCCAGAGCCGGTTATCAGGCCCACATGCGCTGCATTCTGCGCCGCTGGGCCGATCCTGGAATACCCAGTTGCTCACGATACTTGGCCACTGTGCGTCTGGCGAGCAAGACGCCCCTGGCGGCCAGTGACTCCACCAGGGCCTGATCAGACAGGGGGGCGCCTGACGGCTCGTCCTGGATCATGCGCCGCAGGTGGGCGCGGACGGCCGTGGCGGCCACCTGGGTGCCGTTCTCGCCCGTTACCCCGACAGAGAAAAAATGCTTCAATTCGAAGGTGCCTCGCGGCGTATGCGCGTACTTGAGATTGGTGGCGCGCGAAACGGTCGACTCGTGGACTCCGACGGCTTCCGAAATCTCACGCTGCAGCAACGGCTTCATTGCGACTTCGCCGTGGCTGAAGAAGTCGGACTGCCTGGCCACGATGGCTTCGGTCACGGCCAGCAGGGTCTGGTTGCGCATTTCAAGACCACCGATCAGCCAGCGGGCCTCCTGCAGACGGTCCTTGAGATACTTCTTGTCCTCGCCCCGGCTTTTCCGCAGCAGGTCCATATACATGCGGTTGAGTTTCAACCCCGGATCGCTGTCCCGATTGAGACTCACCCGCCAACCATCGTCGCGGGGATGGATGTAGACATCCGGCACGATATAGTTTTCGCTGTCCGACTTGAAACGACTGCAGGGATGGGGGTTGAGCGAACGAATCAAACCGATGGCGGCCTGGACATCCTGCACATCGAACCCGCTGGCGCGCGTGAGCAGTTTCATGTCCTGCCGCGCCAGAGTATCGAGATGGTGCTCTACGATATAGGTCGCCAGCCCCAGGGCCGGCGTGCTGGACGGGCGCGCACGCAATTGAACCAGGAGACATTCACGCAAGTCGCGGCTGGCCACGCCGACCGGCTCGAAATGCTGCACACGCTCAAGGACGGCCAGAATTTCCTCGCGTGACACCAGGTACTCCGGCGCCAGCGAGGCGCGCAGGGTTTCCGGGTCGTCCTGCAGGTAACCGTCCTCGTCCAGCGCGTAGATGATGGCCCTGGCGATAGCCTCATCCGTGGTACTGAAGCCGGCCAGGTTGGCCTGCCAGAGCAGGTGATGCTGCAGGGACTCATCGGCCTTGTCACCAATGAACTCGTCATAGCGGGGTGCTTCGCGAGCTTCCGAGTAACCGTCGGGCAGATCGTCGTAGCTGAACTCCTCCTCGCGTTCAACCTCGGACTCGGCGTCATCGCCAGCCCCATCGTCCTGGGCGTCCTGGTCCTCCTCGCGCTCAAGCAGCGGGTTGGTCTCGAGAATTTCGCGGATATGGTCCTTGAGCTCGATGCGATTGAGTTGCAGCAGGGCAATCGCCTGGCGCAACTGCGGGGCCAGCTTGAGTTTCTGGCCCAGCTTTAGCTGAAGTCGAGCACCGGGTTTCATATTGCTATTCTACGCCGTGACCCAGAGGCCGGGCCAATTGTTCAGTCGCCACCTGCCTGGCTGCCAGTCGTGGCCGGTTCAGAGGCGAGGTGATCGCTACCGCCCGGCTCGGCCGCCGGCGCGCTGGCCTGGTCGACCAGCACGGCGATCGCGCCGTCGCCGGTCACATTACAGGCTGTTCCGAAGCTGTCCTGGGCCATGTACAGCGCAATCATCAATGCGATGGCCGACTCGCCGAAACCAAGCATGGACGACAGCAGTGCCACGGCCGACATCACCGCCCCACCCGGCACGCCGGGCGCGGCCAGCATGACCAGGCCAAGCATGAATATGAATGGAAGCATGGTCATCAGCGAAGGCACGGCGAGCGCATCATGCAACACCATCACGGCAACGGCGCAGGCGACGATGGTGATGGTCGAGCCGGCAAGGTGGGTGGTGGCGCACAAGGGCACCGTGAAGCTGGCAATCTCGTCCTTGACATTATTGTTGCGCACCGACTGCAGGGTGACTGGAATGGTTGCCGCGCTCGACATGGTGCCCAGCGCGGTGAAATAGGCCGGCAGCATGTTGCGAATCAAGGCCAGCGGCGAGGCGCCGGCGCGCAGGCCCGCGATCACGAACAGGGTCACGATCCAGGCCCAGTGCAGGGAAATGGCCAGCGCCAGGACGACACCAAAAGTGCGCAGGGTGGCGAACACGGTGCCGGCGGCCGCCAATTCGGCAAAAACACCGGCGATGTAAATCGGCAGCAGCGGAATGATCACCACCACCAGCAGTTTTTCGATCACATCGCGCCCTTCGTCGAACGCCTGCTTGAGCACCGTTGCCCGCGTGGCCGCGATGCCCAGGCCGAAAATGAATGCCAGCGCCAGGGCCGTCATGATGCCGAGCAGGGGAGGGATCTCCAATTGCAGGAAGGGAACCAGCGTCTCACCATTGCCTGCCGGTACCGCCGCAACATCCGACGCCAGCAGCGGAACCACCAGCGCCGCCACCAGAAACGCCAGGATGCCGGCAACAATCGTCGACAGGTAAGCCAGCCCCAGCGTGCGGCCGAGCAGCGGCCCGGAATCGCGCGGCAAGCCGGCAATGCCGCTGGTAATGAAGAACAGAATCAGCAAGGGAATGGTAAAAAACAGCAGTTGACCGAACAGGCCCTTGAAGGTCAGCAGTATTTGTGTGACCCAGCCCGGAGCGAACAGGCCGATGAGCATGCCCAGCACGATACCGGCGATCAGCTTGAGAATCAGTTTCATGTTTTGCGAATCCGTTTGGGGAGTTTTACCCTTGTCGCAGGGTTTCGAATTTTGCCAAGTCTAACTGACGGGGACCGGTTGAAAGGCATAAAGGTGAAAGCGAAATCACCGCCGCACCGACCACCGACCACCGACCACCGACCACCGACCACCGACCACCGACCACCGACCACCGACCACCGACCACCAGCCAACCAGCCAACCAGCCAACCAGCCAACCAGCCAACCAGCCAACCAGCCAACCAGCCAACCGCTCTTAAACCAGCCAACCGCTCTTAAACCAGCCAACCGCCTTCAACAGACCAGCCAATCCGGAACCCGGTGGGTCGCCAGCATCAGATCCTGCATGGCGTGCCGGTAATCGGGATCCAGTTGGGCGACGCGCGACCAGAAAGCCTTCGAATGATTGGGGTGTTCGGTGTGGACCAGTTCGTGGAGGATGACGTAGCGGCAGGTCGCTGGCGAACAGAACAGCAAGCGCACATTGAGGGACAGGTTGCCGTTGGTCGAGCAGCTGCCCCAGCGCGATCGCTGGTTGCGGATCGTGACACGGCCGTAGTCGAATCCATGGCGGGTGGCCAGTTCATGAACCATGGGCAGCATGGCTTTGTGCGCCCGATCAAACAGCCAGGTGCGCAACTTCTCGCCCACGCGCTGGTCGATGGCAGCCTGGTCGGCCGCCTGTTCCGGCAAGCGGAAACTCAATTCCTCCTGATTGGCGCTGAAACCTACCGTCTGTCGGTCGGAAGCAGAATAGTGCACCGGCCAGCGCTCTTCGATGGCCGGTAACTCGATTCGAGTCGGTCGCGGCCCGCGTGCGGCCCGATCCACCGTCGCCCGGGCCTGGTCGATTTTTTTCTGGACGGTATTGATCCAGTCCTGGCTCTCGGCAACCAGCGCGGTCACACGACGCTGGTCGAATCGCCTGGGCACAGTCACCACGACGCCTTCGCGAGGATCTACGCGCAACCGGATATGCCGGGCACGCGGGTGGATGCGAATTTTGTAGGGATAGGACAAGGGCGTTTTTGGGATGACTGGCAAAGCTTTCGGCTTGACTCTGCGATAATGGCGCGAATGGCGCGAATGGCGCGAATGGCGCTGATGGCAATCGTGGCCATCATAGCAGCACGAACATCACGCCTTGAATTGAAACCCTGACCCCCGGCCGTCATTCAATGATCCAGATTTCCGACTTGACCCTCCGCCACGGCCCCGAGCCGTTGCTGGAACACGCTTCAGCGACAGTCTACCCTGGCCACAAGGTCGGCTTGATCGGGGCCAATGGCAGCGGCAAGACCAGCCTGTTCAACCTGTTGATCGGGCGGCTTTCGGTCGATGATGGAGATTTTTCGATCCCGACCGACTGGACCCTGGCCTACATGGCCCAGGAAATCACCGAGCTGGACCGGCCCGCCATCGAGTACGTGATCGACGGCGACCGGCGTCTGCGCGCCGCCGAGCGGGCTGTGCTGGAGGCCGAGAAACTTGGCGAAGGCGAAATGATCGCCAGCGCTCACACCGAATTGGACGATGCCGGCGGTTATACGGCGCGCGCGCGCGCCGGTGGCCTGCTCAACGGCCTGGGCTTCGCCGCCGATGAGCATGAAAAGCCGCTGGGCGATTTTTCCGGCGGCTGGCGAATCCGGCTGAGCCTGGCACGGGCATTGATGTGCCCGTCAGATCTGCTGCTGCTGGATGAGCCGACCAATCACCTGGATCTCGAAACGGTGATCTGGCTGGAGGACTGGCTCAAGCGCTACCCCGGCACCCTGGTATTGATCTCGCATGACCGGGACTTCCTCGACAATGTCGTCGATTCGGTTATCCACATCGAGCATCGCAAGCTCAACATCTACAGTGGCGGCTACAGCGACTTCGAGCGTCAGCGGGCGGACCGGCTGGCCAATCAGCAGGCCGAGTTCTCCAAGCAGCAGCGCCAGATTGTCCACATGCAGAAATTCATTGACCGCTTCCGGGCCAAGGCATCCAAGGCCAAGGCCGCACAGAGCCGGATCAAGTCGCTGGAACGGATGGAAAAAGTCGCGCCGGCGCATCTCGATTCGCCATTCGATTTCCAGTTTCCGGAACCACCGAAAGCGGCGACACCCTTATTGAGCCTGGATCGGGTCAACCTCGGTTACGGCAGCACCGTGGTGCTGGAGAACCTGTCTTTGAGCCTGGCCCCGGGTGACCGTATGGGGCTGCTGGGACTCAATGGCGCAGGCAAGTCGACCCTGGTCAGGGCGCTGGCCGGCGACCTGGAACCCCTTTCAGGCCAGCTTGCCGACAGCCGCGGACTGACGATCGGCTATTTTGCCCAGCACCAGGTTGAGCAACTGGATTTGGAGGCCAACCCGTTGCTGCACCTGCAACGGCTCGCACCCGGCGCCTCCGAGCAGCGGTTGCGCAATTTCCTGGGCGGCTTCGACTTCAGAGGCGACATGGCGACCGACCCGGTCGCGCCGCTATCCGGTGGCGAGAAAGCGCGTCTGGTGTTGGCCTTGCTGGTCTGGGGCGCCCCCAACCTGCTGTTGCTCGATGAGCCCACCAACCACCTTGATCTCGACATGCGCCACGCCCTGACGATGGCCCTGCAGGGGTTTGAAGGCGCGGTCATTACGGTGTCGCATGATCGTCACCTGCTGAAGAACACGGTCGACGAATTCTGGTTGGTCGCCAACCGATCCGTGACCCGTTTCGATGGCGATCTCGATGACTACCGGCGATGGCTCGCTGACCAGTCCTCGACTGCCAGGCCGGCGGCGGGAAGCGATCAGGACAAGAGCGGCAGCTCGCGGCGCCAGCAACGTCGGGACCAGGCAGCCCACCGCGCGGTCATCAAGCCGCTCAAAAACAAGGTTGACCGCCTGACGCGCCTGATCGACGAGGCGGCAGAGGAACTGGCGCAAGTCGAAACCAGCCTGGCCGACCCGTCCTTGTACGAAGCGGCCAACGGCCAGCCACTGCAACATTTGCTCGAGCGCCAGGCGGCGCTGCGTCGAACCCATGAGCAGCTTGAATCGGACTGGATGGAAGCCGAACAGGCACTCGAATCGGCATTGAATGAAAGCTGAACATTGGACCATGTAGCAGGCGACAACCTTTGACCGACCGCTTTTGCTTGTCGCTGGAGCCTGAATCATTTATGTTGAGCAACAGATGGCCCGCTACAGGGCTGCGAACAAGGAACAACCCCTTTCAACTGTCATGACCACCCTGTTGGCCATAGGAGACATCCATCTCGGGCGCCTTCCCGCCGCGCTGCCTGACGAGCTCAAGAGTCGCCAGCGCGAGCTTGGGCCGGAAACCGCCTGGATGCGATCGGTCGCCGAAGCGGTCAATCGCAAGGTCGACGCGGTGCTGCTGGCAGGTGACGTGGTCGAGC
The DNA here is from genome assembly GCA_041747995.1 of Wenzhouxiangella sp. Classification (GTDB taxonomy): domain Bacteria; phylum Pseudomonadota; class Gammaproteobacteria; order Xanthomonadales; family Wenzhouxiangellaceae; genus Wenzhouxiangella. The sequence goes on along the minus strand of JBGTEC010000160.1, from coordinate 15,005 downwards.
GCAGCCGCGATTTTTTCGTTGCCTACGGCCAGCTCAAGGCCGGCGTGGAGAAACTGGCTGCAGCCGGCATCCCGGTCATTGCCGTGGCCGGCAATCATGACACCCACGTGCTGCCGCGCCTGGCTGCCGAAATCGACAGCCTGCACCTGCTTGGCGAAGGCGGCTACTGGCAGCAACATACGGTCAATGGCTGCATTGTGATCGGCTGGTCTTTTCCCCAGGCGCAGGTTCGTCACAATCCGCTGGAAAGCTTCCCCAAACTGAGCCCGCGCAAGCCCTTGATCGGCCTGCTTCACTGTGATCGTGGTCAATCCGACAGCCCCTATGCGCCGGTCAGCTCGGCCGATCTGGAAGAGGCGCCCGTAGCCGCCTGGCTGCTGGGCCACATCCACCAGCCCGATGCGCTCGATGGTAGCCGCCCGATGGGCTATCTGGGCTCAATCAGCGCGCTCAGAGCAAGCGAGACTGGCAGCCGGGGACCCTGGCTGGTCGAAGTATCAAAGAAATCAGTCTCCGCTGAACAGCTGACTCTGGCGCCGCTACGATACGAGATGCTGGAAATCGACTGCAGCGAACTGGACTCGGCCAGCGATCTGGGCGGCCTGATCCTGGCCGCCTGCCGCCGCGCGCTTGGCGGCATGGACCATCATCCTGACGCCCTCGGCTTGCGAGTGGCTCTGACCGGCCAGTGCGCTATTTCCGGCCACCTGCCTGCGGCGGCGGAAAGCCTCCTGTCCGAAGCCCGGCCCTGGCAGGAAATCGGCGTTCAGTGTTTTATCCATCGAATCAGCGTCAATACCCTCCCACGCCTTGATCTAGACAGCCTGGCACGGCAATCCGACCCCTGTGGCTTGCTGGCCCAGCGCCTTTTGGCACTGAAAACGCCGGCCAGCGCGGAGTGGCTGCGACTGGTCGACATGGGGCGGGCCAGCTTGCAGGCCATTGCCGATGGTCGCGAGTTCCGGGAACTGGATCGCAAGCTCAGCGACGTCGACATTGCCGAAAGGCTCGAAAGTGCGGCCCAGTTGACGCTGTCGAAGCTGATCACCCAGCGTGAGAAAGCCGGGTGAAACTCAAGGAACTGGAAATCCGCCTGCTACCCGGCCTCGATCAGCCCTTCACGGTCGAGTTCGCGCCCGATGCGGTCAATGTCATCACCGGGCCCAATGCGTCCGGCAAATCCAGCCTGATCCGCGCCGTTCGCGCCCTGCTCTACCCTGATCAACTAGCCGAGTTCTGCCACCTGCGAGCCGTTTGGGATCGCGACGGCCAACGACTGGAGTGTGAACGGCGCGGCAGCCACGTCAGCTGGCTGGAGAACTCGGTAACCACGTCGCGCCCCCGGCTCCCCGGCAAAGAAAATCTGGGTGCTTTCCTGATCAGCTCCGAGGACCTGACCGCGCTGGGCTCGACCGACGAGCACATTTCGGCCAGGCTTCGCACCATGCTGGCCGGCGGCTATGACCTCGACGCCGTCTTGTCTGACGGCCCGCTATCGAGCCGGTCGCGACCGCAGAAGCTGGCGCGAGAGATGTCACGCCTGGGCACCGCTGTCGCCGACAAAGAAAACGAGTACGCGCAGCTTCAGGACGAGCTGGGCGCGCTGGAGCGCCTCGACCAGGAACTGGCGGCAACCACGGATGCGGCAGCTCGCCTGAATGCCTGCGAAGACGCCATCGCCTTGTCTGAAGCGATCGCGCGTCGCAGCGCCATGGAAACAACCCTGATCGAAGAGTATCCCGGCGGCATGGACCGGTTGCGGGGGGATGAAATGACCCGCCTGGACCAGTTTGCCGAACAGTTGGCCCGGCGCGAAAAGGAACTGGCCATTGAGCATGGTGGCCTGCGGCAGGCGCGTGATCGGCTTGAAAAGACCGGCGCCGCCGATCCGCACGCCCTCGAAGCCCTGCAATCGGAACTATCGAACCAGCGCGATCGTTTGAGCGAACTCGAGCGTCGCCTGATCGAGCACGAGGACGGCATCGAGCAGCACCATGTCGCAATGACTGCCGCAGCGCGCCGCCTGGGCAGCGATCAGCCGCAGATCGCCGAGAAGCTGGACCAGGCAGCGCTGGAAGAACTGGAAAAGCTGGTCGAGCGCGTTCAGTCCTTGCGCGAGCAGATTCGCAACCTCACCGCGGAACTGGCCCGGACCCATGTCAGCAAAAACATGACCGGGCGCTCCCAGGCCAATCTGCGAAATGCACATCAGGCTCTGGAACGATGGCTTGAAAGTGCCCGCCTGTCGCCGCTCGAGGGCGTGCTGTGGGGCGGACTGGCGGCGGCGGCTGGCATTGCCGCCTGGCGCCTGCTTGGCTTTCAAGGAATCGGCGCCTCGCCCGAACTGATTCTTCTGATAGCCATCGCCGCCGGAGTACCGATCACCTTGCTTGGCGGGTTCATCAATCGCTGGCGCGACCAGTTGCGTGCGCGGGCCGATTTCCTGGAAACCGACATCGAGGAACCACTCGGCTGGCTTGAATCCGAAGTCGAAGCGCGCCTTGAACGGCTGGACGTGGAGCTGGAGTCTGCGGCGCGCCACGAGGTCACCCAGGCGCGCTCAGTCGAGGTGCGGGAACAGCTCAATGCCCAGCGCACCAACCTGGAGGCCGCCCGTGACCGCTTGAGACACTTTGCCGAAGAACTGGGCGTCGGCAGTGAACAGCGGCTCGAGACCGGATTTCTGCTCTGGTGTCGGCATCTCCACGACTGGCAGCAGCAACAGCAGGCCTGGGCTGGGGCGACCCTGCAGCTTGAGCAATGTCGGTCTCGATACGCGCAACTGCAGAAAGAAACGAGCGAACTGCTTGCCCGCCACGGCATGGCGGCCGACCAATCACCAACCAGCCGCTTCCTGGCCGGCTTGATTCACCTGCTCAGCCCACGCATGCGCCGAAATGCCGAACTGCACAACCAGGTCCATGCCCATGAGCGCCGGATCGAGGAGCTGCAGGCCGACATCACCCAGCTTCAACGCGCTCACGATCAGGTCTTCGAAGCGGCCGGCCTCAAGCCTGGGGACCGAACCGTCCTGGTTCAGCGCAGCGAGCAATTGTCTGCCTGGCGCGAACTCGAGCAACAGCGCCGTGACTCTTCACTGGAGGTCGCGCGCCTCGAGAAGCGTCTCACCAGCGACCCGAGCTTGCTCGGCAAGGCGCGCGGACAGCAACGCGAAGACCTTGAAAAACTTCGCGACGAACTGACCACCCGGGTAGCCCAGCGCGACCAGCTCAACCGCAAGATTGCCGAGATCCATACTCGTCATGGCGATGTACTCAAGCGCCGGGAACTCGAAGCGCTTGCAAGCGACTATGAGCTCCAGCGCCAGAACCTGGATGAGGAACTGGACCAGCACCTGATGGCGGCAGCCGCCGAAAGCCTGCTGGACGATGTTCGTGCGGCCCACCAGGTGGACAATGAGCCATTCGCCCTGGCACGCGCCGGCCAGTGGTTTGATCGGATCACGCGCCATCGCTACCGACTGCTGTTCGATCACGGTAATTTCGCCGCCCTGGACTCCGACGACAATCGGCGCCGCAGCATCGCCGAATTATCCACCGGCACCCGCGTCCAGTTGCTGCTGGCCGTGCGCCTGGCCTGGATTGAAAATGCCGAGGACCAATCCGAACCACTTCCTGTGTTTCTCGATGAGGTCCTGACAACAACTGATCCCGATCGTTACCGGGCCGTGGTCGAAGCCGTGCAGGAGATCGTTGCCGGTGGCCGGCAAATGTTCTATCTGACGGCGCAGAGCGATGATGCCCGGGCCTGGTCCGAATGGGCCGGCGACGGGCCGCAACCGAACGTGGTGGACATGGCCGTGGTTCGAAAAGGCCAGGTCGAACCCTTGCAGTACGCCATGCCACTTGGAGAAAAGGCCACACGCATGATTCCTGACCCTGCCGGCATGGAAGCGCTGGACTGGGCAGCGGCGGCCGGCGTGGACGCCATTGATCCCTGGCGTGACGCCGGATCGATCCATACCTTTCACCTGCTGCATGATCGCCTCGACCTGGCCGCATGGTTGCTCGAGATCGATTTGGACAGGCTGGGCAGCCTGGAGGCGTTCTTGCAATCGGAAAAGGCCGGTGATCTGATCGACGATGATGACCGCGACCTGCTCGGCCGTCGTGTGGCTGCGGGACGTCTGATCCTGACAGACTGGCAACAGCGTCATGATCGTCCCGTCGATCAAGCTGCCCTGCATGCCAGCGGGGTGATCAGCGATAACTTCATGGCGCGGGTGGCCGAACTGGCCGAAGTGTCGGGAGGTCATCCGGGCCGATTGATCGCAGGGCTGAGAGGCAGCGAGATCGCCCGCTTCCGCTCGGACAATGCAGATCAGCTCGAGCAATGGCTGATGGACCGGAACTATCTGAAAACCGGGGATAAGGATAGAGGCAGGCTGACGGCGGCCGAGATCAGCCTCATGGCCAATATCGATCCTCAACAGGTGACGCTGCTCCAGGACTGGATCCGCGGGGCCATCCGCGATCCCCTGGACACCGAAAGGCGCAAATCGAATCCGGTCAGCTAGGGAGCCTACAGATTACGTCCGTAGAACAGCTCCTGCATTTCCTTGCGCAGACGGCGCTCAATGCGCTGACATTCCTTGGGCTCGAGATCATCGGCCTTGACACCGAAGAGGTAGTTGTCCAGGTTGAAATCCTTGAGCCGCATCTTGGTGTGAAACAGGTTTTCCTGGTACACGTTGACGTCGATCATCTCGTAAGCATTCTTGGTGTCACGACTGAAGAAGTCCTGAATCGAGGTGATCTTGTGGTCGATGTAATGCTTGCGGCCGCGGACATCCCGGGTAAACCCGCGAACCCGGTAATCCACGGTGACAATATCGGATTCAAAACTGTGGATGAGGTAATTCAGCGCCTTGAGTGGCGAGATGACGCCACAGGTCGCCACATCGATGTCTGCCCGGAAGGTGCAGATACCATCATGCGGATGGCTTTCGGGGTAGGTGTGTACGGTGATGTGGCTTTTATCCAAGTGGGCCAGTACGGTTTCCGGCAGCGGACCCGGTGCCGCCGAGCCAACATCGTCATCATTGACTACGGGTTCCTCGGCAATCAGTATTGTCACACTCGCGCCCTGCGGATCGTAGTCCTGGCGCGCGATATTGAGAATATTGGCGCCAATGATGTTCGACACGTCGGTCAGAATCTGGGTCAAGCGCTCGGCATTGTAGGCCTCGTCGATGTAGGCGATATAGTCTTTTCGCTGTGCCTCGGTGGTGGCGTAGCACAGGTCATAGATATTGAAGCTCAACGCTTTGGTCAGATTGTTGAAGCCGTGCAGCTTGATTCGACGGGATGACATGTCTGTTGGCCAACGATTCGCGATGAATTAACCGCTTATTATCGTCGATAGAGCATCGTTATTACCAGCCTGTGGCGAGTATTTGATTTCTTCCGGAGAGGCTCCGGTTTGACGTAAACTGTGACCCAGTGCAGAATTGGGCTATCAAATCATGGCTTGCTGTTGTCCCCGCAGCTAAACGGGGTTGATTCTTTATTCGAGTGATTTTGCCAATGCGAGATTTCCAGTTCTATCCAGTTGACCGGGAAGCCATGGATCGTTTCCTGGAGATTTGTCGCCGCCAGCATTTTGCGGCCAAGACCACGGTCATGCGCCCCGGAGATGCGGGCCAGACCCTGCTTTACGTGGTTGAAGGATCCCTGTCGGTGTCGACCGAAGGTGACGATGGCCGCGAACTGATCCTCAGTTACCTCAACCCGGGTGACTTCATCGGGGAAATGGGGTTGTTCATGAAACCGCGCGAACGCGAAGTGCTGGTCCGTACACGAACCAAGTGCGAGCTGGCCGAAGTGTCTTATGCGCGTCTTCGCGAAGCGCTGGAACGGGAACTGGCCGATTGCGCCATCGACATCCTGACCGCCCTGGGCTCCAAACTGGCCCAACGGCTGCTGCAGGCCCGTCGCAAGGTGTTCCATCTGGCATTCCTGGACACTCAGGGGAGAATTGCCAAAGCCCTGATCGACCTGTGCTCGGAGCCGGACGCGGTTTCGCATCCCAAGGGCACCCAGATCAAGATCACCCGCCAGGAACTGAGCCGTATTGTCGGCTGTTCGCGCGAGATGGCCGGTCGAGTCATGAAGACACTGGAAGAAGACAGCGTGATCGAGGCTTCAGGCAAGACCGTCGTCGTCCTTGGCAAGCACAAGGGCTCGGCGCCGGCCTGAACCAGTAGGGGCCGCTCTTACTTGAGGGCGCCGGGAAAACGAGTGACGTTTTTGTCGTCGTTTTCTTCTTCGACCGCAGCGTCGTCGGAGTCTTCAAGCTGCATTTCGGCCGTGCTCTCGAGGGAGCCATCACTGATCAACCGGGTGGGCAGTCGCATGATTGAATCCGAACTATCGCGGACGCCATGCCGCTCTTCCAGACGCATGGCCATATCGTTGAATCGTCGGTGCAGGTTACCGAACTCGTCGCGCCGGTCAGCCTCAAGCCTGAAGTCATACTGACCCTTGCCGATCCGCCTCAGGCCCCAGCCGATTCGCTCGATCAGGCGTCGCTGGTGACGGACCATTGCAGCCAGTGCCAGCAGGACAACCAGCATGGCCACAAGGAAAACCAGCACCATCATGCCCAGCGTGCTTCGGGATGCCGCCGACAGTGCCGACCCGTCCAGTCCCAGGTAGATTTTCCCGATGCTCCGTGCCTGGAATCGCACCGGCACCTCGAACTCGAGATTGCCATTACTCGCCTGGACTACGCGCATGGCCGATTCTGACCGCCGTACCACCGGATTCTCGATCTCGGGTACCGGCTGATCCTGCAAGAACAGGCTGGTACTGCTCTGAATGGTGCCGTGGCGGTCGGCAATATGCAGGTAGAGGACCTGAGGATTGCCGGAAAAGTCTGCAACCAGATTTCCCAGTGCTGCGCTGTCGTCCAACAGCAGGGGCTCTGCAATCTCGCGCGCAATGACACTGGCCAGGCCTTCGCCATAGCCGTAGGTCGCACTGGCCATGGCCGCGTTCTGGCTGCGATAGACATGACCCAGGCCAATGACCAGGACCAGGGCCACAAGCGATCCGGCCGCGAGCGGCCAGCGCCAGGCCATGCTTCGACGCCTGGCTGATGACAACAGGCCCTGGCTGAGGCTGGCCCTGATTTCTTGCAACTCTTCCAGCACTTCTGTTGCACTGGCATAACGTGCCGTCGGCTTCTTGGCCAGCAGGCGATGAGTCGTTTCGATCAGTTCCACTGGCGTATCAGGCTCGATCGGCTCAAGCTGAGGCGGCGGTTGGCGCACCACCTGGGCCATCAGTTCACTCAGGTTGGTGTCGTCGAACGGGAGGCGTCCGGACAACATCCGGTACAGCACCACGCCCAGCGAGTACAGGTCGCAGCGCTCATCCTGGGCTTCACCGACTATTTGCTCGGGCGCCATGTAGGCCGGTGTTCCGAGCACGAGACCACCCTTGCTCAAGTCTCGATCGGGGCGGCTCTTGACACCCGCGATACCGAAATCAAGCAGCTTGGCAACACCGGTTCCGGCATCAAAATGGATATTGGCCGGCTTGATGTCGCGATGAATCACGCCCCTTTCGTGGGCGTAGCTCAGGGCGCTGGCGAGTTGAATTGCGAGGTCCAGGGTCTCGCGCAGCGTTGGTGCCTGGGCCGCAGCGAGCCGGTCAGCGAGGGTATCGCCATCCAGCAGTTCCATTGCCATGTACGGCATGCCGTCGATCTGGCCGACATCAAAGACCGTGACGATGCTGGGGTGGCCCAGGCCACCGGCAGCACGGGCCTCGCGCAAGAATCGCTGACGCGAGGTCACGTCGCGCGCAAAGCTCTCCCGCAACACCTTGACGGCCAGGTAACGATCGATGCGGGGGTCAAACGCCTTGTAAACGATCGACATGGTGCCTCGCCCCAATTCGCATTCGACCTGGTAGCGTCCGATCCGCTCCATTCAGACCCCCATCGTGAGCGATGCAAGATTCATTCAGCCGCCCCGAGGGCTATAGCAGGAAGGCCAGTGCGACAATGATGATTGCGGCCGCGGCCGTCCAGGGCACCCAGTGCATCCAGCGTGACCTTGAAGCGGCGGATCTGCCGCCGGCCGAAGACTGTTCCGGATCCTGGAAAACGAATTCGATCCGGCCAAATCGCAGCCGGTCGCCATCTTGCAGTGGCGCGTTGGACACGCGCTTGTCGTTGAGAAAAGTGCCGTTGGTGGACAGCAGGTTGACGATGCGCCAGCCGTCGCCATCGCGAGTGATCCGCGCGTGCTCCGAAGAAATGCTGGAATCACTGAGCGCAATGTCGCAGGTGCTTGCCCGGCCGATTACCGAGCGCTCGCCTTTCAGCGGGTAGAGGCCTCCCTTGACCTCGAGGCTCACGCCCTTCAGTTGCGCCCGCGCAGTCGAGTCCTCGGCGGCAGTCGCTTCATCAAGCAGCTTGCCAACTTCCTCGCGGCTGAACACATGGGTGCCTTGCGGGCCGTGTTCACGTTTTGCGGCCTTTTGTTCCTTCTCTTCCTGTGTAGTCATGATGTCATTCTCGTTTTTGCCTGGTTTCTTGCTGCCCTCGATCAGACCGGATTTATCAGACCAGGGAACTCCCGTGAATCATTATAGCGGGCGGCGACCGAACGGCCATGGCCACCGGCTGCGGCCATTGCCTTCCCTGGTTTCGGTCTGTGGCGCGGCCAGCATGACAATCGATACATTGTCGTGCGCGCCTGCGGCCAGTGCGCGCTCCAGAAGTGCACTTTGCGCTGCCGCCAGATGACCGGCGCTGGCCAGCGTCTGCTCGATCTCGGCATCATCCAGCTCCCCTGTCAGCCCGTCCGAACACAGCAACAGCCAGTCCCCCGGCCGCCATCGATCCTGCAAGGTGCCGATCCGCGGCTCGTGTTCACCGGTCAGGCCCAGGCAGTCAGTCAGTACGTGGCGCTGGGGGTGACGGGCGGCTTCAGAGGGACTCAGGGCGCCGGCGGCGACCAGCATGCCGGCGACATTGTGGTCTCGTGTCAGCAGTTCGAGCTGGCCGCTTTTCGGTGAAAAACGATACGCGCGGCTATCACCCACCCAACAGATTTCGAAGGCACCGTCGTGCTCTACGGCGGCAACGACCGTCGTACCCATGTCGTTGTATTCAGGCCGGGATGCCTGCTCGGAGCGAATCGCATGGTGGGCATGAAGCACCGCATCACGCAGGCCAGAGCCGGCCAGGCGCCGTTCGCGAATGGTATCGAGCGCGATCTCGCTGGCGCGGGCACCTCCGGCATGCCCGCCCATGCCATCGGCGACCAACCACAGCCCGAGGTTATCATCAGCCAGAATGGCATCCTGATTGTTGGCGCGAACGCAACCGGTTTCACTGGCCCCGGCCGAGCGCTGCACTTGCGGACCTGGCGTCACTCTATCCATCTACTGTATATAGCGTAAAATCGTCCATGAACATGCCAAACTTGCAACCGCCTGGTGACATTTTTGTTACCACCCCTTGAATGTAATCCGCATACCCTACCCGATGAGCAACCAGCAATCCAGCAGCCCAGCCACATGGCGTGTCTTCAAATTCGGTGGCAGTTCAGTCACGAGCGCCGCTCACTGGCACATCATTGCCACCCGTATCAGCGAAGCGCTCGATGCCGGCGTGTGTGTCGCGGTGGTAGTTTCTGCCCTGCGTGGCATGACCGATCTGCTAGCGGCTCAACTGAATGCCAGCACACGGCAAAGGCCAGAATCGGTACTGGCAGAAGCGCGCCAACGCCACGCCCGCCTGCTGGCGGAGCTCGAGATAGCCCCGCAAGCGCTGGATGATACGTTGAGTGAACTGCAAGCTCTGCTTGAGTCCACCGATACATCCAGTCCCCCGACCCAACAGGCCGCCCTACTCGGCATGGGTGAGCTGCTTTCGAGCAGGCTGGGCCGGATTTACCTCGAACAGGCCGGCCTGCCCGCGCACTGGCTCGACAGCAGGAAGACCCTGATTTGTCCGCCCGATCCGCATCGTGACGTGCGCGCGAGTTATCTGTCGGCGACCTGTCCCGGGCAGTTCAATCCGGCGCTCGTGCAGCAGCTGTCCACTACCGGCCCGGTCGCAATCATGCCCGGTTTTGTCGCCGCCAACCAGCAGGGTGAAACCGTTGTGCTGGGGCGGGGTGGCTCGGATACATCAGCGGCCTGTCTGGCAGCGATGATTGCAGCTGATCGGCTGGAGATCTTTTCAGATGTCCCCGGACTGTTCAGCGCCGATCCACGCCGTATCCCGGCGGCTCGGATATTGAAAATGGTCAGCTACCGCGAGGCGCAGGAACTGGCCGCCATGGGTGCCAGGGCGCTGCACCCCCGTTCGCTGATACCGCTTCGCCAACACCAGATTCCGCTCTGGCTTCGCCAGACCGACCGCCACGATATCGAAGGTACGCGCATTACGCCGGAGGCGCGCGACCATGGCGCGCAGGTCAAGGCCATCGTCCAGCGCAAGAACATCACCCTGGTCTCGCTCGAAGATATCGGCATGTGGCAGCAGGTTGGTTTTCTTGCCGACATCTTTGGCATCTTCCGCGATCTCGGGCTGTCAGTCGACCAGATCTCGACCTCGGAGTCCAACGTCACCCTGACCCTCGATCCCGGGGCCAACCACACCGACCAGCGCACCCTTGACGAACTGGCGCGACAGCTCGAGCAGCGCTGCAAGGTCGAAATCATGAATGATTGCGCGACGGTGAGCCTGGTCGGCCTTGGCATCCGCACCATTCTGCATCGGCTTGGTCCGGCGCTCGAGGTGTTCGAGCAGCGCCGTATTTTTCAGGTCAGCCAGGCGGCCAATGACCTGAATCTGACCTTCGTGGTCGAATCGCGCCACGCCGACCGTCTGGTTCAGCAACTGCATCAGCATGTCATTCCAGGCGGCGTCGGCGGCGACTCCGTCTTTGGCCCAACCTGGGAGCAGCTGTTCCGTCGTGATACCGAGCGGGCGCCGCGGCGCCCGTGGTGGCATACCAGGCGCGATGTGCTGATCGACCAGCTTGATGAGCGCGACTGCGCCTATGTCTACAACCTGGAAACCGTTCGCCAGGCGGCAACGAGGCTGAAATCCCTTCCTGCCGTTGATCATGTTCTCTATTCGATGAAAGCCAATCCGCATGCAGCGGTTCTCAACACGATTGTCGAAGCGGGCCTGGGCATCGAATGTGTTTCGCTCAATGAAGCGCGGCATGCGCTCGGCCATGTCGAGGGCTTGAGTGTCGACAACATGCTGCTGACGCCGAATTTCGCCAGCCGAACCGAATTGCGTGAGGCGGTCGCACTTGGCCTTCGGGTCACCATCGACAACACCTGGATCCTGGAACACTGGGGCGCCGACCTGGCCGGACAGGACATCTTCCTGCGCCTGGATCCGGGCTCGGGCCTTGGGCATCACAAGATGGTCCGCACCGCCGGTTCGCATGCCAAGTTCGGGGTCCCATTGAGCGAAATCGACCGGATTCGACGCCTGTGCAACGCACATGCCATTCGCGTTGTCGGCCTGCATGCCCATACCGGTTCGGGTATTCTGCATCCGGACAACTGGCACCGCAGCCTGGAAACACTGGGCGAGGCCGCACGCGAACTGGCCGATGTGGAAGTCATCAACCTCGGCGGCGGGCTTGGTGTGCCGGATCGTTCGGACGAGTTGCCGCTGGACCTGACCGCGCTCGATGGTGGATTGGCACAACTCAAGCATGACCTGATTCGACCAATCAAAATCTGGCTGGAACCGGGTCGCTATTTGGTCTCCGAAGCCGGCGTCCTTCTGGCCCGCGTTAATCAGACCAAGGGCAAGGGTGAAGTACGCTATGTCGGCATCGCCACCGGAATGAACTCCCTGATCCGCCCTGCCCTGTACGGTGCCTGGCACGAGATCGTCAATCTCAGCCGGCTGAACGAGCCGGGGGATCACGTCTACAACGTGGTCGGCCCGATCTGTGAGACCGGCGACATCCTTGGCCTCGACCGACTGCTGCCCGAATGCCGCGAAAACGACGTGATGCTGATCGCCAACACCGGTGCCTACGGCGCGGCGATGTCATCGCGCTACAACCTGCGCGAACCAGCCGAAGAAATCATTCTGGACTAGGGCGCCTCCCGCGACTGTCCAAGTCGGCTAAAGGAACAAGAAAAATTCACTAGTGTACCGCGAGGCGGTCAGCTCCCGCACGCGATCCCGCGCCTGGGTCAGTGCCTTGGCCGACGGACCCACATGTGGACGATCTCCTTATCAGATCGCAGGGTGAACCTGGTTTTGCGCTGTCACTCCGAGGTTCGCTGGTCCAACTTGTCTTCCATTCGGATCAGGCGCAACTCGACGCGTTTGAGTTCGCGCAGCACCCGGTTGGCTTCGAAATGAGTGCCCATGAAGCCGCGCAGAAAGGTAATGATTTGTACCAGTACCACGGCGACCACGGCCCAGCGCATCGCGGCCAGCGGATCGTCGGTTTCGTAAAGGTTCCAAAGCGCATAACCTGCATTGCCCAGCAGCACGATCTGGGCAATGGCCATGACCCACATGACCCAGCCCATCGGGCCGCTGAAAAGTCCCTTGGCCTGGCGCACGTAACCGGGTTCATCTCCGACCTCACGCAGCCTTTCTTCATCCTTCCTGGGGTCGGAATCCTGCAGCAAATCGTCCTTCTTGCTCATTATTTACATCCTGCCCAATCGATACGCCTGTTCCCGACGATACCAGATCAAACAGGTTGTGGGCTATAGGCTCACCCTGTGCTTAATTGTGCAACGGTTGAGTGCGCGAACGTTCGTCCATCGCGCGCCATCAGTGCACCAACAATCTTGCGGTTCGAAGGCGCCATCAGCCCTGCGTTGCGATTTGAAGTTCGTTATTCACCTCGCGCACGCCCGGCAGGTACCAGCAATCGGCCTCGGCCCGGGCCTTCTGCTCTTCGCTGAGGACCGTTCCGCCGAGAGTGACTTCGGCATCACGGACCAGCACATTGATCTGATGCCTGCTCAGCGCGGGATCCTTGGCGAACACCAGGTCTAGTGCCTCCTGGATCTCGCCATCATTTTCTTCTTCAGGGGGTTCGACACGGAGCCGGTTCGATACCCCGGTCACCCCAATCATCCACCAGGCCATCACTTCGGCCAGGCGACGATGACTGAGACTGGGCACCACGCCGCTGAGCCTGACTGTGCCGTCATTGGCCGACAATGAAACCCACCGTCCGTCTTGGTCCGGTTCGGGCTCTCGATCGATGTCAATCGGAATACCCTGGAACTCCGAATCGCCGCGCAAGGCCTGGTCCAGCCGGGTGCACAGAAGATCATCGCCTTGCTGCTCAGCCGGCCGCAAGCGCAGGTGATCACTGACCCGCAGGGTTCCGGCTGACTGCCTGGCCACGTTCAGCGCCCGTCGCTTGTTCGCAATGCTCGAAACCGCGCCTTCGATGCGAATTTCGTCGCCATCGACGACACGAATGATGTCGTTCTTCAGGTTGATCGCGGGATTGCGTTCGAGGTCGACCTGGATACGGCTGGCGATGTCGATCATCGGCTCTCTCCGTCATTCTCGGAAGAAAAGGACTTCTGGCCTCGACCTTTAATCGGAAAGCTGCCAGAAGGCGACGGGCAGTATCAGTCAGGCGGTTCTCAATGATCTGTACGCTAAGTCACTTGCGCTTGTCCGTGGCGATCCGGATCGATGCGCGCGCTGAATCTCAGTAGAGCAGTCAGCCCAATGGCCTACTCACCGGTGCCGGCTGGCAGATCCGCTTCCGCACCCCATGTTGCCTGGCGTGATCGTGGCGCACGATAACTGAACTGGCCCAGTACCGGATCGACTTCAAACCGGTCGCGGAACATCGGGTCTTCACCCTGGATTTCAATCCGAACGGGCATTTCGACGACCGAAACGTTGTCGTCCTCAACCAGCTCGAACATCAGCTTCAGCTCGTGGGTGGAACCGGGCGCGAGTTCCGATACGGACCGGAGGGCGACCCGGACAGGGACATCGCCTGCTGCCATTGCCAATCCGGTCAGAGGCGATATTGTCAGCCAGTTGGCAGGCCAATCCGAACCGACTCCCTCGGGCGCGACCATGGTCACATTGAAGCGGGCATCACCAGCAGCGTGATTGGTCAATACAAAGCCGATGATGGCCTCACGGCGCGGTGGAAGAAGAACTGAAATCGTCTCCACGACTTTCGCCGAGCAAACCACCGTGACAGTCGACTCGGCAACAGCGGGATCCGGTTCGACCACGCGAACCGACAGCGATCCATTGGCGGGCTGGCCAAGGGCGGCTGATTGGTTGCCTGCGTCCGCTTCCAGGATGCAATCGCGGGTGCCGTTGTCTGTGCCCATCACGGTCAAAGGCACCAGTGCGAGCAGAAACGCAATCAACATGATTGGCAGGCGAAGCAAGTGCATGGTATTTAAAGGCCGTCCCCGTAAAAAATGAATCGCCCCTATTCTAGAACACATGGCCCCGCTGTGTGAAATCGCTGCCTGGTGTAACATCCTGTGCACACGATTGAAAATTTTCTCCGATGCCACATCAAACGACCCGTGAACCGGCAACAGGAAGGCAGTCCAGCCCGATGAGCACCGATAAACGGAGTGACGTCGCGGAACTGATCAAACGCTATTCCGCTGGCGACGACGCCGAGTTATACAAACTATTGCCGATGGTCTACGAGGAATTGCGCGCGCTCGCCGGGCGTCAACTGGCCGGCCAGTACCGGGACCATACACTTCAGGCCACCGCGTTGATCAACGAGGCCTACCTGCGCCTGGCCGATCAGGACTATCACAGCTGGGAAGACCGACGTCAGTTTCTGCTCGTGGCCTCGACCGTCATGCGACGGGTGCTGGTCGACTATGCGAGACGTCGCTCGGCGGCGAAACGGCCTCAGGATCATCAGCGGATCGAGATCGACACCACCGAACTGGGCGAGGAGTTCGGGCCGGACCTGGTCGCGCTCGACCAGGTTCTGGAGCAACTGGCCGAAG
>JBGTEC010000159.1:0-4695 GCA_041747995.1 Wenzhouxiangella sp. | reverse complement strand
AAGAAATATCCTGCCTTCGCGTTTGCTCTTGGCCATGTTGATGGTCAGTTTCCCGGGATCATCCTGGGCATGAGCCCGGGCCAGTGCCTGGGCGAACGACTTGGCTTCGTCCCAACTGATCTTTGGCTTGATTGGCACCACGATATGCAATCCCTTGCCACCGGTGGCCTGGAGAAAGCCATGCAGACCTAGGGCCGTGATGCGCTGATGCAGGCTGGTCGTGGCCTCGACGATGGCGCGCCAGCTTACGTCCGGGCCGGGATCAAGATCGAAAATGAGGGTATCCGGCGCCTCCACGTCCGTAACCAGGCTGCCCCAGGGATGGAACTCCAGAACGCCGAACTGAATAAGGGCCACGATCTCACTGGCCGAAGTCACGTAGACAAATTCCGATGTGCCGCCCTTTTTTTCCCTGATCGCCACCCTTGGAACATGCTTGGCGAAGGTCTGGCCCGGGTGCTTCTGGAAAAAGCATTCCTCGTCGCGTCCGGCCGGGCAGCGTAACAGCGACAATGGCCGGTTGGCCAGGTGAGGCAGGATCCAGTCCTCGACCTCTTCGTAATATCGGGCCAGGTCCAGCTTGGTTACGCCCTGCTCCGGAAACATCACCCGCTCGGGATTGGTCAGTCGCACGCCAGCGACGCTGACTTCGCTTCCAGAATGGGCTTTTCCCGGCTGCTTTTTTGTCGCGAGGGTTTTCTTTACTCGAGGCTTTTCCTGGCCGGTCAATGCCTCGGTCTGCATCATGCCTGTCTTCATCCTGACCTCCTTGGGGTCCTTGTCTTCGCGCAGCCCCCGAAATACCGGGTGGCGCAGGGACCCGCTGCCGGTGCGCTCGGTAAATTCAACGTCGACCACCAGTTCCGGTGTGACCCACTGCACGCCGGCCTGATCCGGCACCTCGCCGGCAAAGGGTGATGTCTTTCGATGGGCCACCTTGAGGCGCTGGTGGATGTCGGCCAGCTGACGCTCAGAAAAACCCGACCCCACCCGGCCGGCATACACCAGGCCGTTGTCCGACCAGGCGCCCAGCAGCAAGGCACCGAAACCGCTTCGCGCTCCGGCTGGTCTTGTATACCCGCCGACGACAAACTCATCCTGGTTGGTGCACTTGGTTTTGAGCCAGGACCGATGTCGACCGGAACGGTAAGCGGCATCGGCCGACTTCGAGACGATGCCTTCCAGTCCCAGCTCACAGGCCTGGGCAAAGAAATCCGGGCCATGGCCGGCGATGTGATCGGAGTAGCGAACACGGTCGGCCATTTCCGGCCGGATTTTGAGCAGTTCGAACAGCGCCTGCTTGCGCGCCAGCAGGGGTGCGGGTCGAAGATCATGTTCATTCAGAAAAAGCAGATCGAAAGTCTGGAAAACCAGCTTGTCGGTCCGACTCGGACGCTTGCTGCTGCCAAAGCTGTCCTGCAGCTTGCGGAAACTGGTCGAGCCATCCTGTTCGAACGAGGCGATTTCACCGTCAATGAGTGCGCGCTCGACAGGCAGTTTCAACAACTCGCCGGATAGCCCGGGGAAGCGACCGGACCAGTCCTTGCCATTGCGGGTCAACAGCTGCAACTTGCCGTCATCGATTCTGGCCATCAGGCGATAGCCATCGAACTTGATTTCGTGCACCCAGTCGTCACCGTCCGGCGCCTGGCTCACCAGGGTCGCCAACTGGGGTGGCACGAAGTCCGGCATTGCCGCCTTGCGCGCCTTTTCGACCGAGCCCGGGTTAGGGACCGCTTGCTGGTCCTCGTTCCCTTTCTCCTCGTCACGGGCGATCTCGCTGATTGTGCGACCAGAGGCAACGCTGAGGTCGTCCGGCTGGCGCTTTTTCCGACGCGGATCGCTGCGCTTGATCAGCAACCAGTTATTGTCCCTGCGCCGATGGGTGGTTCGCTTGCCGCGCGTGCGGACCAGGGTCCAGTGCCCTTGCAGTTTCTGGCCATGCAGGTCGAAATCAAGCTTGTCCCGGCTGGGCCGCCCGCGGGGTTTCCAATAGCCGCGATCCCACAGCAGTACCGTTCCACCGCCATACTCGCCCTTGGGGATCACACCTTCGAATTCGCCATATTCGAGTGGGTGGTCTTCCACTTCCACCGCCAGCCGCTTTTCCCCCGGGATAAGGCTTGGCCCCTTGGGCAGCGCCCAACTGCGCAGCACCCCGTCCTGCTCCAGCCGAAAATCGAAATGGTCGTGGCTGGCCGCATGCATTTGCATCACATACATCGGCTGCTCACCAGTCGACGGTGCGCCGCCGGCCGGCTCCGCCGTGCGCCCGAAATCCCGCTTGCGACGATAGCCCTCGAGCCTGTCGCTAATGCTTCTTCTCCGGTTTGCCTTTGCGCTTGGTTCCGGCGAAGTCTTCGAGCTCACCTTCCGACATGGACTCGTACATCTTCTTCGATGAACCTTTCAGTTCACTGACCTTCATCTCACCGCGCTTGGCCGCCAATGCGGCACCGGCGGCCTTCTGCTGAGCTTGCGATTTTGCCGGCATGTTCCGTTGCTCCAGTAGGGGTTCAACCCTGTGCCAAGCAACAACCATGCCAATGAAGATGAAAAGGGAAACGGGAAAAGGGGAAAGGGGAAAGGGGAAAGGGGAAAACACTTCCCCATGCAACTCGCACGGGGCCCCTTGCAATCTGCAAGGACTGAGCTCCCCTCAAACCCTTATCGCCCCCTTTCCCCTATCTTTTATGCAAACCCCGCCGGGCTCCACTGATCCATCATCTTGCGCTGGGCGGCTTCAAGACGCATGCCCATCAGGGCGGAAAAACGCTTGAACAGGGCATAGCCGAAAGCCGAATCCTCTTCGCAGTGTTTCAGGATGACGGCGCCGTTGAAATCCAGCACTTTGGTCGGCTGGGTGGTGCGGGCGTTGAAGTGCCACTTATAAGGCTCGATCAGCCACGACCAGCCAAAGATCTGACCGGAACCCAGCCGGGTGACCTCAAGTCTCGGCCCGGCGATCGCTGGCACTTCGATTGCCAGTTCCCCTTCCAGGATGAGCACGAATCGATCCGCTTTCTCGCCCTCGCGAGCAACCACCTGATCCGGCTCGAAAGTCCTCTCCTCGGCATTCCGGGCCAGGAATGCCCGCTGCTCCTCGCTCAGCCCGGCAAACAGGTCCTGTGCCGCGAGAAACTCCTGAATCTGTGACTGGTTCATACAAGCTCCCGAGAACTGGCATCAATCACACAATATGATCGACAGGCACCGAGGCGTCAATATCCAGGGTCGGAAAATGTGCTAACCTGATACCCATACGCAGCCGTATGGCTGACGGCCAATCAGACAACAAAATAGATAGAAGGATTGACGCCATGCCCATTTATCACGCCCCGGTCAATGACTTTCGCTTTCTGATCAACGAGGTTCTTGATCATGCACCGGGCAGGGATCTTCCGTCGGCCGAGCTTGGAACCGAGGATATTGTCGATGCCGTGCTCGTGGAGGGGGCGAGATTCTGTGAGTCAGTGATCCAACCTCTCAACGCCCCGGGCGACCTCGAAGGCTGTGTTTTTGACCAGGGTGAGGTCCGTACACCCAGGGGCTTTGCCGAAGCTTACAAGACGTATTGTGAGGCCGGCTGGCCCGGCCTGACCTCGGCACCCGACTATGGCGGCCAGGGCCTGCCCTACTACCTGGGGCTGGCCATGTCGGAAATGATCACGGCCTCGAATACCTCCTGGGGGATGTATGCCGCACTGTCGCATGGCGCCTGGGAAGCCCTGCATCTGCATGGCTCCGAGGAACAGAAAAACACCTACCTGGCCAAGATGATTGCCGGAGAGTGGACGGGCACCATGAACCTGACCGAATCTCACTGCGGCACGGATCTTGGTTTGATACGCACGCGCGCCGAACCGGGTGATGACGACACTTACCGCATTTCCGGAACTAAAATCTGGATCTCGGCTGGCGAGCATGACCTGGCTGAAAACATTATCCATATGGTTCTGGCACGCCTGCCCGGTGCGCCAGCAGGCACCCGCGGTATCAGCCTGTTTATCGTACCCAAGTACCTGGTCAACTCAGACGGTTCGCTCGGCGAGCGTAACGGGGTCCGCTGTGCCGGCATCGATCACAAAATGGGCATCAAGGCTTCGGCTACCTGCGAGATGACTTACGACAACGCGGTCGGTTACCTGATCGGTGAACCTCACCGCGGACTGACCTACATGTTCTCGATGATGAATGGAGCGCGTCTTGGCACTGGCATACAAGGTCTTGGCCTGGGCTCGGTTGCCTATCAGAACGCGGCCATGTTCGCCCGGGAGCGACTGCAGGGGCGCAGTCTGTCGGGCGCCAAAGCACCAGACAAGCCGGCCGACCCGATCATCGTCCACCCTGACGTGCGGCGCATGCTGATGATCGGTCGCGCCTTTTGTGAGGGCGCGAGGGGGCTGGGCTTGTATACCGCCATGCAGCTGGAACTGGAACACCATCACCCCGAACTGGCGACCCGCGAGCGCGCCGCCCACTGGGTGGCCCTGATGACGCCGATCATCAAGGCCTACTTCACCGACATGGGCTCCGAAGTCGCCAATCTGGGCATGCAAGTCCACGGTGGCGCTGGTTATATCGTCGACACCGGCGTGGAACAGTTCGTGCGTGATGTGCGCATCACCAGGATCTATGAAGGCACCAACGGCATCCAGGCCCTCGACCTGGTCGGGCGCAAGCTGGTGGCCGCCA
>JBGTEC010000158.1:0-3188 GCA_041747995.1 Wenzhouxiangella sp. | reverse complement strand
CACCTGTGCCGTGGCTGAACTGGGCCGTCGTGGCCGCTGTTGCCGTGCAGTGCTTTTACATCGCTCTGTCTCCCCGGCTGTCGATCGGTATCGGCCTGTTCATGCTGGCCTCCCTGCTCCTGTGCTGGCTGCTGGAAAATGCCCTGGCCATGCCGCTCTGGCTGCTGGCGGTCGCCGTGTTCATCGGCGCCTGGATTGGTCAGTTTGTCGGCCACCAGATCGAAGGCAAAAAACCCTCTTTTTTCAAGGACCTGGTGTTCTTGCTGATTGGTCCGGCCTGGCTGATGGGGTTTGTTTATCGACGGTTTGGGTGGGATTACTAAGGGCGGGTGAAAGGTGAAAGGTAAAAGGTAAAAGGGAACTCCGGGTGGCTGGGCGTTTTGCGGGGCTGGTTGAGGTTCAGCGGCGGCTGGCGGGGAAGGTCATCGTGGGCGATGATCTGCCGGCGTCGGTTCGGACGGTGGCGGGGGTGGATGCGGCTTTTCCGCGTGGTCGTGGCGTGACCCGGGCGGCGGTGGTGCTGATGTCGTTTCCGGAGCTTGACCTGCTTGACGAGGTTGTGGTCGAGCGGGCGACTGAAATGCCCTATATCCCCAGCCTATTGTCCTTTCGAGAACTACCCGCCGTGCTAGCCGCGCTGGAGCAACTGAAAATCACGCCCGACCTGATATTGTGCGATGGTCAGGGGCGGGCTCACCCGCGCCGCTTCGGCATTGCCTGTCACCTGGGGGTGGAAACCGGGCTGGCGACCGTGGGTGTCGCAAAAAGCCGCCTGTGCGGCACGTTCGAAGAGCCGGGCAACCTTAAGGGTGAGCAGTCAGCGTTGCATGACGGAGATGAGCGAATCGGGATGGTTGTGCGCAGTCGCACCGGGGTACGCCCGATCTTTGTTTCAAACGGTCACCGGATCAGCCTGGACAGCGCAGTCAAGTTCGCAATGGCCTGTACGCCGAAGTACCGGCTGCCTGAACCCATCCGAATGGCCGACCGACTGGCCGGCCTGGGTCATCATTCTTCGGTGTGATCCTTGTAGGCCTCGGCATCCATCAGACTTTCAAGTTCGTCCGGATCATCCAGGCGGATGCTGAACAGCCAGCCGTCTGCATACGGATCGTTGTTGACCGTCTCGGGCGCATCGATCAAGAGTTCGTTGACTGCCACGACCTCACCTGAAACCGGGCAATAGATGTCAGAGGCGGCCTTGACCGATTCAACTACGGCACAGGCATCGCCCTGCACGAACGAGGCACCCTCCTCCGGCAGTTCCACGAACACCAGGTCACCCAATTGCTGTTGGGCGTGATCGGTAATGCCAATCTTGACCACACCTTCGTCTTCCAGGCTGACCCACTCGTGGGTCTCTGCAAAACGCAGGTCGGCAGGTATCTCGCTCATGATCAATCCCTTGATGAAATTTTGGCCAGATTTTAGCAGCAATAGTCTGCAGCCGATGCTCAGATTTTGACCCGGCCACGAAGAATGTCGACAAACATCACCCAATCGCCTGCCAGGCTGTAGAACGGGTGCTTGAACGTCGCCGGTCGGTTTTTCTCAAAGACAAAATGCCCCACCCAGGCAAAACCGTAGCCCAGCATCGGCACAGCCAGCAGCCACCAGGGCGATTGGACAAGCGCCAGGATCACTACGACCAGCACCAGCGCCGTACCGACGAAATGCATTCGCCTGCAGCGCCTGTCCTGATGTTCAGCCAGGTAATAGGGGTAGAAATCGCGGAAGCTGTCGAATTGCTGAGACATGGAAACCGGCCCGCCAGGGTGACTTTGAAGAAACGATAGCACAATGGCTGCGCAAATTTGCAGGGGCCGTTTCGATCGTGCCTTATTAGCGGTTGGGGCGCATGCAAAGCTGGCGACGGCGGCGAAGATTCAGCCAGTGACCGGTGATCAGTAATACCCCACCAAAGGAGGTCAACAGGGCCGTAGCCAATGCCCCGGTACTGTCCTCCAAAGCCGCGGCCAGGATAATGATCACCAGGCCCGCCAGGCCCGGCACCAGCATCTGCCGGTTGCGGTGGGTACGGAAACCCAGGTAAAACGCGAGCAGGCTGACCGGCACGATCAACACCAGCAACAACTGATGGAACAGGTCGTCGCCAAAAAACCCGAGCGACACCAGCGGTGAAAACACGATCAGCAGGGGCAGAATCAGACACTGCACCAGACAGATCGCGGACACGCAGATTGCCGCCCGATCGAGCGTGGAACCATTTGCAGTCTGGTTGTCGGTATTGAATACAGCGGCCATGACAGTGATCACGAAAATCCGACTAGTATGATATAACATTTTACCACCTGACACTCCCTATCCAGCCTGTTTTGCCTCCACCTGCGAAAAATCATCCCCCCGACGCCCGGCAATCCAGTTCAGCCCAGCCAGTAGTAACATGGCCCAATGCAACCAACGTCCGAGCCAATCATCACCGCTATCGTCGAATTCGACGACGCTACACCCGTCTCCACCCTCTATGAGGACAGCTATTTCATGCGTGGCCAGGGCGTGGCCGAAAGTGAAGCCGTATTTATCCAGGCCAGCCGGCTTCCCCGGCGGTTTTCCCAACTGCGCAGTGGCCAAACGTTCGTCATTGGCGAAACCGGTTTTGGCACTGGCCTCAATTGCCTTCTGGCCGCCCAATGCTTTCAAGCCAATGCGCCGGCTGGCGCGAGCTTGCACCTGGTTTCAGCCGAGCTGCACCCGATGCGCCGAATGGACCTTGTGCGGACTCTGGCCGGTTGGCCCGACCTGAAAGCTCATGCGGACAGGCTGGTACAAGACTATCCGCCACCAACGCCGGGCTATCATCGGCTGCGCTTGGGCCCCGGCATCGACTTGACTCTGATGTTTGGTGACGCCACGACCTTGTGGGCCAGGGCACGGTTCGAGGTCGACGCCTGGTTTCTGGACGGTTTCGCGCCATCAAGAAACCCGCAGATGTGGCAGCCCGGCTTGTTCCAGGCCATGGCAAGCCGGTCCCGGCCGGGCGCAACCGTGGCCACTTTCAGTGCTGCCGGGCTCGTCCGACGGGGCCTGGAGCAGGCCCGATTCACAGTCAGTCGCGAAGCGGGCTTCAATGGCAAACGCCACCGACTCACCGCGAGCTGGCCGGGACGGTTCGTGCCGCGCACCCTGACCCGGGGCCATGCCCTGGTTGCCGGCGCCGGCCTTGCTGG
>JBGTEC010000157.1:0-12264 GCA_041747995.1 Wenzhouxiangella sp. | reverse complement strand
CTGGACAGGCGGTACAGCAGTGACAGAGCTTCGGCGCTGATCGTCCACCCGGCGCTTAATGGGGCTGCACCGTCCTTCAATCGACCTTCAGCATCAGCGCGTAACTGTTCAGGACTTGTCGTGGGCACATGAACCTCCTGGGTCAAGACGATTGAAGGTCAGTTTATACTATCCCGGACTTCGCTGTTGGCCCCATTCACAACCAAACACCAGGACTCGCAGTACTTTTGATTGATACCCGTCCCGAATTGCAGTCCTTGCCTTGGTCTCTGATGGATTAAGGCTCCATTCCTTCTATATGGCGATGGTTTGGGCGTTCATTGCGCTGCTGTACTTTGAACGAAAAGGGTTTGCTGAACTTTTGGAAAAGAAGAAAGACTCTTCCTGATTTCTGTATGGTTTGATCCGGTCGATTAGCTCGCGCTCCCATAAAAAAATATGATTTCACCACGGAGTCTCCAATCCCGTAACCGGGCCCGCTGTCGCGTAACGAACAAGGCGTGCGGGAGTGTCGCAAAAAACACCAAAAGACTGAACCACAGAGGCACAGAGCACACAGAGAAATAAACCGAAAAACAATACATCATTAGGCCTTTCTCCGCGACCTCCGTGCCTCTGTGGTGAGCTGCTTTTCTTGTTCCCTGCGCTGAGTGTCTGCTGATTAGCGATCTCCTTAGCAAGTGGCTCCGTTATTGCCCACTATCGGCAAGACTCGGATCGAAAGTCGCCGGCAACTTCCAGTCGTCAGTCTCGATGGTCGACACGTTCGAAACGATCCACCAGCGTTCACCGTCGTGAAGCAATTGGAAATGGTTCAGGCCGCGCATCAAGGGTTCAGCGTCATCTCGCCGCAGCTTGATCTCAAAGCTGTTGGTCACCAGGGCCATGGCGCCGTACTCCGTGGTCCGGATGATCAGGGGAATCTCATGAAAGCCTGTCGAGGCATAACTGGTTTCGGTCATTTGGATCAACTCTTCGGGGGTTGCCACCATCAGTCCCGGCACGTGGGCCGACTTCACGGCCATGGATATCATGGCGCCATCAATGAACAGCGCTCGGAACCGGTCCCAGTCCCATGACTGTCCGGCATCGGCCGAAACAACCTCGTGAAGTGCCTGCACGATGGATTCGGGTGAGGCCCAGTCGGTTGAATGAGGTTCGGAGGCGACTGCTGGCATCGCCAGCACCGTGGCCGCGATCAGAGCCGCTATGAATTGACGCCGGGTCGAACTGGCAGGATTGAACATGGTTATTCTCCTTCCTTGGATAAATTGGACAGTTTGGAAAGCTCGGTCGCATCCAGCCAGCGCCCGTCGAGAAGCACGGCGTGAATGGCCTGTGTGTTGGCGATATCGTCGAATGGATTGGCGTCGAGCACGACAAGATCGGCCTCGTAGCCCTGCTTGATCCGACCCAGTCGATCTCCGGCACCCAGCGCCTCGGCGGCATCAACAGTAGCGGCGGCCAGCACGCGTTTGATCGGAACCCCGGCTTCGGTCAGCAAGGACATCTCGCGGTGCATGCTGATGCCGGGCGCAATCCAGGGGTTGCCCACGTCGGTGCCGATGGTCAGTCGGGCGTTGGTGGAGTAAAGGCGCTTCGCCATGCGTTGCACTTTCGGCCAGACCGACCGGGCGCGCTGGAAGTCGTCTGACTGCCAGCCCACGGTGAACGTAAACCCGTCTTCCCAGTTGGCGAGCAAGCGCGGATGAGCCAGGTGCCGTGAGTCTTCCTTGTAGATGTTGTCGAGGTCCTGCACGTATGCAGCGTGAAAGGCGACCAGCGTGGCATCGAATACCGGACGATGGATTTCAAATGACTCGATCAGGCGGTCGGCTTCGGCCCCATCAGGGTCGAAGTGTTCCCACCATTCGAAGAACGCGAAGGTGCCGGGGCGGGCGCCAGCTCGCCACGCCTTGCGCGCTTGCTCGTCTAGTAGATTGGGACTGATTGGCATCAGGTGGACGATGCTGTCGAGCCCCATCTCAAGCGCATCCGGCCAGGCGATGCGGTCGAGATGGGCGATTGCGGGCAGCCTGTGCTGATGTGCGGCATCAATCCCGGCTTGCAGTAGCTCAGGAGAAAGTCCGGTATAAAGCTTGATCCAGTCAGCCCCTGCTGCAGCCTGATCGGCGACCTGGCTGCGAATCTCATCTGGGGTGGTTACACCTGCGGCCAGTCCGCGCATATCAGCGTTGTTGATCACCTTTCCGGCATCGAACGATTCCGGCCCGATCAGTTCGCCACGCACATGGCGCATCTTGTATCTGGCGGCGGCGTCCAGGTCACCGCCGGGGTTGCGGATGGTCGTCACGCCAAAAGCCACCAGGCGATTGGCATTGTGTTCGGCGATTTCATCATCGGCCTCGGCCGCCATCAACATGCGGCCGCGTTCCCGGCGGATCTCCACCGGCCCAAGCGTCAGGTGAGCGTGCATGTCGATCAGGCCGGGCATCAGGTAGCGGCCGGCCAGATCCAGCACCTGGGCATCGCGCATGCAACGGCGGCTGCCGGCCTTGGTCACCGCGACAATCCTGTCGCCTTCGATGCGCACGCAGCGTGCGGGCAGCAACTTCCCTTGATCGGCGTCGATAACGGTTGCGCCATCCAGCGCCAGTGCCTGCATTGGCGCATCGCGGGCAAAGGAGACGGATAGAAAGCCGGCAAAAAAAATTAACATCCAGAGACGTGTTCGAGAGATCATTGGAGATCACTTTGATTTGGAGTTGCCCGTTCAGTCGCCTCAAACCCGATTTTTCTTACAGCAGTTGAAATTTTTCTATCGACTTGTAAGAAATCCCGCCTCGGAAGCGACTGGAACAGGGACAATCCGCTCAGGTACCAAATAGCCGAATGCACCCGCTGTGGCCCAAGATTGAAGCCTTTCATCCGCAACTATGGCGTGTGGTTTGCGGCTATGAGCTCGATCCGGCGCTGCGCGAGGAGTTGTACCAGGAAGTGCTACTGGCGATCTGGCAAAGCCTGCCCCGATTACGCGAGCCCGATCGCCTGCGATTCTATGCATTGCGAATCGCGCACAACCTGGGCGCCAGTCATGCCCGTCAGGCCGCCGGTTTGCCGACGGCACTGAGCTTTGACGAAGCCGCTCATGGTTTTTCTGGCGGTGATCCGGACAAGGCACGCAAGGACTGGCTGTTCGAAGCCCTGTCGCGTCTTCCGCTCAACCTGCGCCAGGTGCTGATGCTGCAACTGGAGGGTTTCGACTACGGCGAAATTGCCGAATTCCTGGGCATCAGCACCGACAACGTCGGCATCCGACTGCACCGGGCGCGCCAGCAACTCAAGCGAATGACACAGGAGGCCACCAGCGATGAACATGAATGAACGCTTGCAATCGGTCTGGGAGGCCGAAACTGGCGAATCGGTACTGCTGGACAGTCTGACCCGAAAAGTGCGTCGCCAACGGCGCAGGCTGCAACTGCGGCGAGTCGCGGAAATCCTGCTGACGCTGGCAGCAATCATCGTCTTCGCCCACGCATTGCTGTCGCAGACGATGAGTCCGGCGCACTGGGTGCTGCTGCCGTTCTTTATCGTCTTTCTGCCGACCGTCTGGACCCTGATCCTGCGCGCACCACGCCAAGACGCCACTGAACTGACCGCCCCGACCAACGCGTACGCAAGGGTTCGGATCGCGCAGTTGCAATCAGGCCTGCGAGAACTCTGGATTGCCAATCGAACCGCACAAGCCCTGTTTGCTTACTCGGTTGCCTTCAATGTGGCGACCTGGTGGTTTGGTGATCCCGAGTGGATTCGGGTCGGCCTTGGTCTGTTGGCCTATTCAATGATCTGGCTGGGGGCAAGCCTGTTGTTTGCGCGAACAATGGGTCGGCGCAGGGAAGAGGAACGCCGCAACCTGCTCAGCCTGCTGGAGGACTGATCCACCACCACTCCCGCGAAAGCGAATCAGGTCTTGCTAGCCGTGAAAACGACTTGGCGACGGTCGTTGGCTGCTTTCAATTGACGGCTGTTCCGAATTGTCCCCCCGCCGAATTGCCTCTTAGTTTCGAGATTTGATGTCTTACTGGGTTGTGCGGATATGCTCTCGATCAGCGAAGACGTCCGGCACCGATTCAGCGTTCAACTTCTTCCACGAATTCTCCCGCAGCAGGATCAAGATGATCGACAGATTGGCCCAAAACAGGCCGGACAAGAACCGTAAAGCTCAGAGCCGTCAGTCGGCAACGCAGCCGGCAGCCGGTCGGAGAACACGTTCGCCGCTCAGGCCTGAAAACGCGCCGGCCAGATCCGAACTGTCAAACGTGTACTCCATTCTCAGCTGGTCACAGGCCAACAGTTTCGCTCGCAATTGACCAACTGCGTTGACATTGTTGGTCGCCGCTCTGCCAAGGCTGCCACCAACCGTGCGATGAATCGTGGCCACGGTGTATCCGTGCTGATCAATCTCCCCGCCCTGGGCGGTGAACCAGTGCTGCGCGTACGGCCCTTCAGCCCGGTGAACAGGGTCATAGGCAAACCAGCCTGCGAAGAATGGTCCGGACGAATCGAGCGGCTGGGCCAGCAGTAGACCTTGCCCGGAAATCGTCGGGTCATGCCAACTGCGCACTCCATTGCGCATATCAACGGGCAACACGCGTTGCAGTGGATAACCAATCTGCACTCCAGACTGGTGCTGTTCGTCAAAATCAATGGTAATCTGCAGTCGATCCTCTCCGTCAGGCCAGAGGCTGAAGCTGCCGACCCGCTCAGCGTGAGTAATCGGACCCTGCTCGAAACGACCGTTGCGGTTCAGGTAAACGTCTCCGGAAAGTTTTTCCGCATTCGTAGTCGGCTCTGCATGCAGGGTGTACCATTGAAGGCCGGACGGTTGATGGGTGTCCTCGGATGAAAACGTGAACCACGCGCCGAACAAGACATTCGCGGCCTCAATGTAATCCAGAAAGAACCCCTGGCCGGAAAGGGACGGATCGTACCAGGCACCATTGAGTGAACTCAGGGAAAAGCTCGTGCTGGCTGGCAACGCCGGCGCAAGCTTCCAGAGTGCCGGCTGGTAGCCGTGCGAACCCGGGGTCTCACCGGCCAGATACAGTGTGCCATCTGCGGCGTGACTGAACTCGGGTCCAAATGCCTGACGGGCACGTGACCGGAACGGCAGACTGAACGATGAGGCGATCGCCAGCGTCTTCGGATCCAGCCAGTAAACTGAAGTCGTAGTGATGTGAAACGATGCCAAAAC
The DNA here is from genome assembly GCA_041747995.1 of Wenzhouxiangella sp. Classification (GTDB taxonomy): domain Bacteria; phylum Pseudomonadota; class Gammaproteobacteria; order Xanthomonadales; family Wenzhouxiangellaceae; genus Wenzhouxiangella. Next base: position 7,049 of record JBGTEC010000157.1, on the reverse strand, counting down.
CAGGTGCTTGCCATCGAAATCAAGCACCGAGCGTCCGGTCCAGGGACTGGGGCTCCATTGATTGATTGGAGGCTCGACGGGCAAGCGTGTAGAAACTCGTGCCAGTGGCTGCGGAGTCATCTGCCCTTGACGGTGGAGCGGGATATTTTTCGGGATGTGCCATGTGTGCACGATCTCCGGGCTTGCCAGGACAGCAATCCAGCCATCATCTGTGGCAGTCAGCAGCCCTATTGCCCCGCGGCTCCGGTGGTCGGCTTCGAGAATGACAACGCCCAGCCAGGTGCCGTCCGATGCATAAAAAGTGACCGCGGCTTCATTGGCCAGGAAGCTGCTGTGTGCACCAAGATAGCCAAGCCGCCCGTGTCCTTGGGCAAAATGCCGAATCGGCAGTTCTGCCACGCCGTTGCCCAGCCAGTGGCTGGCATAGTCATCTCCAGAAGCGGGAAAGAATAGTAGACGGTTGGCCGCTCTCCAGAGCAGGGCTCTCGATCCATCATCCAGATCGATTGCATCGCATGCACAAAAGGGCAGAGCGATTGGCGACAATTGGGCGAACGGCGACGGCGCAAAACTGGCAGAGCCGGTCTCGTCAATCAGGTAGCGAAGTATTTCCTTCCTGTCGCCTGGGCCAAAGAACACGACGTCAGCCGGTCCGGCGATAACCGGGTCTAGATAGGCGGACTGCCCCAACCAGACAACCGCCGGGTGGGCATCATGACCATCAGCACGGCGAAAGCAATCCAGGATGATCAGGTCCTCGCTGGACTGTTGCGACTTCTTGATCTCGGTCAGGACACAGATGCGGTCGGTACCGAGCGCAAGCTGCATCTTGGTAGAATTATGATTTGTTTCGGTATCCGGAATCCGCCTCGTCCAGAGCTGTTTCATCGAGGCGTCGGTTACAAAAATACTCCAGTAATCCTTCTCCTGAACGATAAGCGCAGCGCCAAGCGTGTCGGCAGCGCTGGCGTTGATGCCATGGCGTAATGTAGAAAGCGGCGCGGGCGCATCTTTAAAGGAAGAAGAAGCGGTAGCCAGTTTGAATGAACTCGCAGGCGGCTCTTCATGAGTGGCATTGTGCCACTGGTATGCGACAACCCGACCGTCGGTCAGCCCGGCGACATCGGCGCCTTCGCCAAAATCGATGTTCCAGGATTGAGCAAGACCTGTGGCGGTGTTGAACACCATCAGTTGACTGTCGGTTTCAGCATGAAAAGTCGCGAATCGAGCCCAGACATGAGAGTCGGACAGCGTTGGGCCCGACTCCCATATGGCCGCATAGTCTGGATGGGTGTAGCTCGACCGTCTTTCGCCGAACCGGCTCCAGGCAGTCATGCCATAAGTTTCGACTTCAACGAAGCCATCTCGGGTTGCATACAAGTCGCGTCGATCGTGCCCTCCTTCCTCATTCCACAACACGACTCCCTGTGGACTGAACGCGACGATGCGATCGGGATATGATTGGGTCCCGGGCGTTTGGCTGGTAAAGGCGACAATGACCTCACCCGTGGACAGCACGCTCAACCGAGGGAGCCCACTTTGCCAGCTGCTCGCATCAGGCAGGCGGCGGCGCCATTGGATGCCATCAGGCGAAAGTCTTATCAGTTCCAGATCGGATGTCAGAGCCAGCACGGATCGAGAGTTGGGGTCGGCACGAAGGCCGTACAGATAAATCGGAATCCTGGCGACCGCTTCTGCTCGACAGTCGGACCCGAAGCGAAACACTCTGCCATCCGTGGCGTGGATCCAGACTCCACCCCCGGAGTCGGCCTGGCTGGTACTGTTACGGATTTCATTTCCCAGCCTTAGGCGGGTTACCTTCAGGCCACTGCCAAGCCTGGCCACGGCGCAATTGGGCCCCGGGTCCACCAGGTCATCAAGCGGTTGCCACCAGAAACCCTCCCTGAACTGACGTTCAGTAATCAGATGGTGCCCTGCACCCAGAGATACCGCACTCAATCTGGGCGGGAAGCTCCAGTCCTCGCCCTGGGTTGCCAGAAGCTCGAACGGGAGCGCCTCTGATCCAATCAGCCGGCCTCGCGAATCATAATGGTGAACTCCGGCATCAGCCGTGTACCCGCTGAAGCCGCCATCCATGTTGGGAGCAATGGCCATCACGGTGACAGGCTGTTCGGTTTCAGGTGAAAATATGGCAGTCTTTGCTATTGCTGACTGACTGGCGATCCCGAGAAGGACTGCCGAAATTAGAAAAATCCCTTTATTCACGGAGGCGCGTCCTGGCGAGTGTCATTACGCAGGCAGTCCGCCTTTACAGCGCCCGAAGGTTGAGCTGGTGAGCTGATCGCCCGACAAGAAACGGCGCTAGTATGCGCCGTTCCACGGGGCTGTCAACATCTTTTAGCAGGATCTGGATAACCAGCCAATTCTGTGCCAACGACCGACAGGATGGAGTTCAAATCCCGCGCTCGAAAGCCTGGCCTTGTGCCCGCCCTTGGCGTGCCTGAAACTGATGGATTTCGACCGAAGGCGCCTTGGGCGTCAGATTCTGGCCTGTCCAGGAGTGCCGTCAATGTGGCGACCTGGTGGTCCGGCGATCCCGAGTGGATCCGGGTCGGCCTTAGTCTGCTGACCTATTCACTGGTCTGGCTGGGGGCAAGCCTGTTGTTGGCGCGAACAATGGGCCGGCGCAGGGAAGAGCATCGCCGAAACCTGCTCAGCCTGCTGGAGGATTGAACAGTTTCGATGCGATAAGCAAGATGAGAAGATTATAAGTGGCATGCGAAGTGGTGCAGATCCAGATCGACCGGTATCGCAGCCAAAGCCAACCCCAGGCAAACCCTGGCAGCAACAACAAGACATTTCCAAAAAGTCCGATCGGGTGAATCGCCGAAAATGCCACAGCACTGATCGGAAGTGCCCAGTACGCCCCTATAACTCGACTGCATCTTTCCAGCAACCACCCTCTGAAAATGATTTCTTCCGAGAGCGGAATCAAGACAACCAGCACCAGAACAAGCTGCCAATCCAGAGATGAAAGTCCCTCCACGCTTTGCCTGGTCGGTGGTGACGAACTCCCGAATAATCCATAGAGCCAGGTGAGAAAAAAACCAAGCGTGATAGCGAGACCGATCGCCCAGAGCAACTTGCTTGCCCAGCTATCGGATTCAGAGCGCAAGCCAAAACTCTTGGCATTCGTCGTCTTCCAGTAAAAGAAGGCCAACAGAATCGCGGCCAATGGCAGCCAGACTACAGGGTTCAGCGATCTTTGCCAGCTCAGATCGGTTCGAAACCTTGCTCCCGAGATGGGTTCGAAACCGTTGGCCCAGAGAGCCGCGCTAATCTGATCAAAGACCTCTCCAGGCGCCGAATCCAGCCAGCCAGCCGTCAATTCCCAGTTGACCCTGTACGAGTATTCGTCCACTGATTCGACGCGTACCGAAACATCTTGGGCATGACTCACTGAATGCCGCAGCGTTTGTTCGAGGCCTGGGTTCGCCAACCGAACAAATGATGCATCCTTGAAGTCCATCTCTCCCTGCCACTTGACAGAACCGAGAACCATTGGGACGGTGGTCGAGGCGATATAAAGAAACAGTAGCGTCAGGAACCAGAAATAGTCTGGCCCCAACAATCGAGTGATTTCTTTTCCACGGGCAATCCACGAATCGTTTCTAAGCATTGATGGCCCATTCGTCGCCCGTCAGGTGTTGAAGCAGCCGCCACCAATTCTCTGACGACGACGTGAGGGTTGAATCGGAGGGCGGCCAGGCAGTCATTGCGACGGGATGGGCTCGGTAGCATGCCGAAGCCCCGCCGATTGCGCTCTCTGGCAGACGCGATGAATCAGAGGCGAAAACCCAGCGTTTTGCCATGGATTGATGACTTTCAGCCGGGCGGCTTTAAAGGGGCTGGTATCTCTACTGGCCACGATGAATCCATTGGCGGCCGCTATTGCGGCAATATAGCCATCTGGTGTGGGAAAACCTCGCCCACTGTTCCTGGCCGTGACAGCCAGTTCGGCATAGTGGCGTGCAGCCTCTGTATCAAATTGGAGCACGCGCCCTTCGAACATCCCCAGCAGGCCATCCAGAGTCAAACTCAGCCCGCTCCTGCGGCGGCCTTTCTTCAGTGACTGGATGCCAAACAGCAATTCGGCCAGAGTCACACTGGACAGATACAGCGTTTCTGCGGCCTGATCATTCAGCCAGGCTCGCACGGCCGCCTCCGGCTCCGGCTTCATCGCCTCGAAAACGACATTGGTATCCAGAACGATCATTCGAAGGTCGTTGGCTCGGCGGGCGTTTTGTCCTGCACCTTTTCAAGGACTTCAAAAACCTTGTTGGTCAGCCCGACCTTGCGGCCAAGCGCCGCCAATTCCTCACCCAGGTGTAGGCGTTGCGCCGGTTTCACGGCTTGGGCCAGAATATCGCGAATTTCCGCCTCGGCGCTGCGCCCGTGCTGGGCTGCTCGCACCCGCAAGGCGCGGTGCACTTCGTCAGGTACGTTTCGGACAGTGATGGAGGGCATGATTGCATTTTCCATTCGTGCATGAAGTGCTTGCACTATATTAAAAGTGAAATCACCTGCCAATATCATCGACGCCGGAGTTTTTGGCGTTCGGCGGTCGCCGGCTGGCTTCTTTCAATTAAAGCCTGTCCCGAATGGCTCTCCCTGAATGGCACTCCGATCCGCCTCACCTTCTCGCTTCAGTCGCAGCAGCAATGCATGCAGGCTTTCGGTGGCCAGCCCATGGAGGACCAGGCGGTAGCCGGAGCGCAGGGTGGACTGAGGCACGAGCGGGTGCTTGTTGTTGATCAGCGCCAGGTGCTGGGGCGAGGCTCCAAGCAAAGTGGCGCAGTACAGGCCAACGGTCTCGTCAAGTTGCAGGGAATTGGTCGCCCGCCAGAAGTCGTCATCGCTGAGAAACAACTGGTAGATCGGCGTGAACAGTTCGATGGCGGTTTGCAGGTCCAGCACGTTGAACCATCCGCGGGGCATGTCCTCGAGCCTCGGGCCGTTGTCCGAGATGCCGCCGAAATCCAGCGTTGCAGGGGCGCTCAATTCCCGGCCCTGCTCGCGCAGGCCGTAATTCAGGCGGATGATGAAGTTGTACAGGTTGAGATCATGCTTGAGGAACACGTGATCGCGCAGGTCGTCAATCTGCAACGGCCTGAGCGGGCTTAAGCGCACCTCGACGCCGGAATTGCGGGCGATGAAGTCGAGGATGTCGCTGCCCAGGTTAAAGTGGCGCAGGATCAGCCAGTTCGCCTCCGGCTGCACGAAACGTTTGAGCCCCCAAACCAGCAAGCCGTGCAGCGCACCGGAAGCCCGCCAGCGCCGCGGCACCACCAGCTTGACGAGCTGGATGAGCACGATGACTGCCCGCGCCAGGGGGCGGACCACCGGCAACAGGTACTGGCGTGAGGGCGACGAGGAATCGTTCAGCCAGGCGCGCTTTACCGTGTCATCGAAGGGCACTGAGCGGTCGAGGTAGAGCGCCAGCCAGGGGCTGGGATCTTCGGGGTCGTGGGCCAGGGCCGGATCGGCGTCGAGCTCAGACAAGCGTTTCATGTCACCTCCTTCAGTTGCATCAGGTAGAGCTCGGCAGTGCGTCGGGCGCAGGTCACGATCTCCGTGGCCACAGCCTCGGGATCTTCGGCGACCTCGATGACTCCTTCTACCGCACCCAGCCAGCGCCGCAGGTGCTCGACATCGTTTTCGCCATGGTAGTGGAGAAATCGAAACACCGCGCCCAGCCCGGTGAGTCGCCGTCGGATCAGCGGCAGCAACGCCGGGATGATGCGTTGGCCGGTGCCCTCGATGATGTAGATCGCACCGAGCAACCCGACCGGATCGCGGCCGGCGGCGCGGGCATGCAGCCAGGCGTTGAGTGCCTCGCCGCCGGGGTTGCGGATGAGCGCATCGATATCGGCGATCTGTCCACCGGCCCGGCGATAGTCTTCGAACAGGATGGCGTAATCATCCTGTTCCTCGCCGGCGTGCGTCTCGATAGTGGCCTTGAGCGCCGCATATCGTCCGCCCAGATGCTCGGCCGCCCGCCGCATCCACAGGCTGCCCTGACGGACCTGGGGAATCCAGTGCTCCATCCACGACAGGTAGTCCTCGCGCCGGAAGCGGCCGTCAAGAATCTTGCGCACCATCGGCGTGTGCCAGGCCCGGGCCCGGTAGTCGTGCCAGACGCCAGCCAGATCGGCCAACAGGCGGCCAAGCATAGGATTGGCGCCGGCCTCGGGGCCTTCCGGGTCGTGGGGCGGCGCGATGTTCTCGTGGCCATTGTCGACAAGGTTTAGCGCGACTTTAGTCGTCACGGCGGTTTCCGGGCCCGCTACTTCCAGCAGCGCAAAAGACACCGTAAAGTGTCCGGACTCGGGCACGAACAGCAGGATCTGCTCGCCCGCCTCAACCGCCCGGTCGCGCAGGAAATCGTCGAGCATGATGAAGATCGAGGCGGCCCCGGTATTGCCGCGCCAGGCCAGGTTCGAGTACCAGCGCGACTGGTCGATGGCCAGCCCGGCGCGTTCCAGGCACTCGGCGACAGTGCCCCGAAAGTGTTCGGAAGAATAGTGGCAAAGGAAATGATCGACCCGCGCCGGGTCAACAGCGCCGTCCCGAACCAGGCCGACGTACTCGTGGCTGCCGATATCGAAAAGATGGGGCAGCAGTCGGATGTCCTGACGCAGGTCCAGGGCGCCGGCCGCCTCGGCAGTGGCGAAGTCAGGGTAATCCAGCCAGGATTCAGCCGCGTCGTTCTCGGCCCGACCCATCTGCATGCACAACGGGTAGTCGCCACTGTGGCTGACCGAGTGCACCCAGCGCAGTTTCAGCGACATGCCGTGCTCAGCCGGGCGGCGGTCCAGTCGCCAGGCGCCGGCACCATCCGACAACATCCAGCGCAGGAAATGGGCGTCGAAGTCCACCGCGCGGCTGGTCGCAAAGCGACTGGCCTTGAACAGCCGCGAGGGCAGTTCGCTGGTGACCACCAGGGCCGAATCGTGCTCGCCCCGTTCCAGTGCCCGCGCCGCATTGGCCAGCGCCTGCATGCCAGAAGCGCACACGCCGTGATGGCT
>JBGTEC010000156.1:0-5793 GCA_041747995.1 Wenzhouxiangella sp. | reverse complement strand
GTTTGCGCCCGATGCGCTGGAGGCCCTGCCGCACGAATATCTAGGCGGATTTCATCTTGCGGGCGAGTCCCGTTCCACGCTCGCAGCATTGTCGGCCGCGTTTCCCAACGTCGTGGTCACAGAGCTTGAGCAGCACCTGTCACGTGTGCGCGTTATGATGTCGGCAATCACCCGGACAATGAACGCATTGATTGGATTGCTTCTGCTGGCCGCGGCTATGGTGGTGACGGCGACGGCGGTTGTGGCAGCCGACGACAAACGGAGGACCGGCGGGCTTCTAAGGGCGATCGGTGCTTCCAGCGGCCAGATCCGGCGAATGTGGCTTATCGAGCGCGCCATGGTCGGTTTCGCCTCGGCCCTGATCGGTGTACTGGGCGCGCATGTAGTGGCTGAATTGATTTTTCGTTATCAGTTTGGCATGTCCTATGCGATGGACTGGCTCAACTACGTTATTGTTCCCCTCGCATTCGCGGGTGCCTTTGCGATGCTGGAACATATTTTGAGCAACCGGTCGTTGCGGCGACCACCACTACAAGCCATACACGCATGAGACTTCTGGTCATTGAGGATCATCCCGACGTTGCTGGCAATATCGGTGATTATCTTGCCGCTCGCGGTCACACGGTGGATTTCGCCGGCAACGGCGTTCACGGCCTGCGCCTGGCGACTGAGCAGGTCTTTGATGCCATTGTTCTTGACGTCAACCTGCCGCGAATGAACGGTTTCGAGCTGTGCCGACGCCTGCGCGAGGAATACCAGATCGATGTGCCGGTGTTGATGCTGACGGCCCGCGGTGGCCTGTCGGACAAGACAGCGGGGTTCCAGGCCGGCGCATGGGATTATCTGGTGAAACCCTTTGCCCTTGAGGAACTGGAACTACGGCTAAATGCCCTGGCGCTGCGACGCCGGCCTGACCATCGGCGCAAGCTGCAGGTCGGGGACGTTTGCCTTGACCTGGGCGCATGGAAGGCCAGTCGAGCCGGTACCCCGCTGACATTGCACAACCTGGCGCTGAGGCTTCTCGAAGCCCTGATGCGTGCCTCGCCTGATGTGGTCAGCCGCAGCGAACTGGAGCACCTGTTATGGGGCGACGATCCGCCGGAGAGCAATCCGTTGCGATCGCACCTCAGCGAACTTCGAAAGGCCATGGACCGCCCCTATGCGTTCAAGATGCTGCGCACCGTGCAGGGTGTCGGGTATCGCCTGGTAAGCGAGGATGATGATGCCTACTAGCATCACCCGGCGGATCCGTCGCTCATTGCTTGGCCTGGCAGTCGGGTTGAGCATTGTGCTCGCCAGTCTGGCATTGCTGCTGCTCTACATTACCGAAGATGCGCTGTTCGCCCGCCAGCTTCAAATCGAACGCGATGCACTCATTGCTATGCCGGCACAGGCGCGTGCGGACTGGCGGCCGCAGAACCGCCACATGTCGGTGGTCTGGTCGCGGGAAGATCTTCCATCTCCGCTCCAATCGGTGACCGGCGAAGCAGCGGGCATCTACGAGCACTTTGACGTCGACCGCGCTGCCTTCGTTCTCCGTGGCGAGTTGACCGATAGCGGGCAAGCCTATTTTCTTGTCTACGACGTAACCGATCTGCTTGTTGTCCGCCAATCCCGTTCCCTGTATCTCTGGGTGTTCGGATTCGCACTCATCGTGGTCGTCGCCGGCGCTGTTGTCGTCGCGCTGCGCTTGTCTCGTCGATCACTGGGTCCACTGCGCCGGCTGACGGATCGATTGGAATCGGACGAGTCTGGTGACCTCCCCGAAGGCTTTGCCCGTGCCTATCACGGGGATGAAATCGGCGTGCTTGCATCGGCGCTCGAGACGGCGCTTGATCGCGTTCGCGCCAGTACCCGGCGAGAGTTCGAATTCAACCGGGGTGTCAGCCATGAACTGCGCACACCGATCCAGGTCGCCAAGAATGCCCTGGAAATCATCGAGTCGGGTCCGGCCCCGGACAACGCGGTAACCGCACGGGCTCTTGGTCGCTTGAAGCGGGCGGTCGTCGAAATGGAAGACGTGGCCACGGCCTTTCTATGGATGGCCACCGGGAAGAACCCGGGACAGGAACAAGCCTCGGCAGCAGGCGTCTTCGATCGGGTGACATCCCTCCACGAACGGCTGCTGGCCGGCGTTGAAGTGCAATGCACGATCGAGCCGGCAGACCTGGTCTATCCGGTTCCGGGAGCGGTGCTTGCCGTGGTAATCGGCAATCTGCTGCGCAATGCTTCCCAGCATGCTCACGACGGGCGCATCATGTGCGAATTGACGGCGTCACGAATCGTCATCACCAATCGAACAGCGCCCGAGGGCGACATGACGTCCGACGGCTTTGGCGTGGGGCTGGAGATCGTACACCGAATATGCACCACCCTCGGCTGGGAACTGGCGCTGCGCCGTGCAGAAGGTCCAACGACAATTGCGGTGGTATCCGTTCGGCAGTGAATGACTCATGCTAGTGGGCCATGCGGTTGTAGGTCACGCTCAGCCGTCGCACAAGCGTCGTGGGCAAGGCGCGCGAGCGCAGGACTGGCCGTCGCCAATTCAAGCGAGCGCAACGCAGCCCACGGCGTTTGTGCGACGGCCCTTCGGGAGCCACTGTGCTGGCGCGACTCAGCGTTGCGTTTCTTGGCAAGGACGCTGCCATTCCCTGCGAAACGCGTCTTGATTCGCGTCAGCACAGTGGCTCTGAGCGTTAACTAATTTGCCGCATGGCCCACTAGGTCCGGATCCCACTTAATGACGATCAGAACACAGAAAACGATGAAGGACGACTAGTCTGAATCAATTGTAATTTCTACCCGTACCCAGGCGTCCAGGGAAGGATCCCGGTCATGCACGGCGCATGACCGGGATTTTGCTTGTTATTCAATAATGATATACGGGCTTGAAATGATCGAAGGCCGTTGCGGCTGCCCGACATCGATCACGACATATCGGCAGCCATCGGGTGGGCTGCACACGTTGGCTTCAGCCGGCTGGGTGAGATGGCGGTTGTTTCCGGGCCCCAGTTCCAGGGTATAAAGTGGATTGCCCTGGCCATCAACGAAAGCAGGCTGTTCGAACGACAGCACGGTACGCTGATCTTCTGAACTGCCGCGTCCAAGTTGGAAGTTGACCTCCGTGTTGCCAGCGACCCTGATGACGTCGGGAACCGATGGCAACTGGTCCACGGCCTCGGGCAGGGTGATGGCAATATCACAGTTCTCGGTGCAAAGTTCGGGCATGCCCTGGCCCCTCTGCTGGGGACTCCGGTCGGGCGCTTCCCGGGCTTCCGGCGGTTCCCGGGCATCAGGGGAGTCGGTAGGTTCGCAGCCGACCAGCATCATTGCTGAGGCTCCCAACAGGCACAGCCAGGCAAATACAAGTTTTGATGCAGCTTTCATCGTATTTCTCTCCACAGGTGTATTTCAATCAATGTCATCCCGAATCAGATCCCGGAATGTGGGGTGTTCCGAAAGCGGCGCAAGATTGGGGTCGGCTCTCATCAGGTGCGCCGGGTAGCCTGCCAGAGCCGCCTTTTCAAGGTGCTCGATGGCGAGATCGTGTTCTTCGAGAAACAGACAAGTCATGGCCTTGCCATGATGGGCAATGGCATCCAGGGGCTCGACCTCTGACAATGCCTCAAGCTCGACCCTGGCTTCGTTGACCCGACCGATCCTGGCCAGGTAGGTGGCCAGGCTGGCGCGGGCGGGATGATCAGAAGGATTCACTTCAAGTCGCTCAAGCGCCAGGGCTATGGCTCTTTCGTAATGGTCCAGCGCCTCATCCATGCGTTCGTCCTGGAGAGCGATGGCATGCGCGATGTTGCCCCGGTAACGATAGTCAGTGGGGTTGATCAAAGCCGCTTCGCGAAACATCGCTTCGGCCTCGGGGAAATTCTTCGAGAAATAGTAGTTGGTTCCGGCGTTCGAATAGGCTCTTGCCGTCGGCCCGCGCTCGACGGATTTGCGGAAGGCATCGGCAGCCTTGAGGTTCTGTCCCTGCAGGAAATATATGCCACCGAGGTGGGAGTGGGGAATCGGGCTGACCGGCTCCAGCTCGATTGCTCGGGAAAACTGTTCAATGGCTTCGCTGAAAGCGCCCGTATGGTAGTACACGGTCCCCAGGTCGGAATGGTGTCGCCAGTAAGCCGGGTCGAGTTCGATTGCCCGACGGATATCGGTCTCGGCTTCGTCGAATTTGCCTTCGGCAATGAATACACGACCGCGGGCGGCAAAGGCATCGGCATTCCGTGGTTCCAAGGCCAATGCGCGCTCAAGCGCCGCATGCGCCTGCTCCAGATCTCCGGTACCGCGATAAAGACTCCCCAGCGCAATATGCGTTTCGGCATAGGTTTCGTGGAGGGCGGCCTCCCTGCACGTCGAGATGACCTGATCGGCCATGGCACTGTCGCGGGTGATGTCGTATTGCTCCCAAAGGGCCGTACACAAACCGGCCATGGCCAGGCCGAACTCCGCGTCGAGTTCCAGGGCTTGCTTGAAATAATCAACGGCGCTGTCGAGATTCTCCAGGGTCCCCTTTTCCCGCAGGTAGGCACGACCACGAAGGTAAAGATCGTAGGCATTCTGGTCTTGCGTCGCAGGCTTGACCAGGTGGGTGGTACCCAGCAGCTTGACTTGCAGCGCATCGACAATAGCGCGCGCGATCTCGTCCTGAACGGCAAACACGTTGTCGATCGACCCCTCGTAGGTATGGCTCCAGAGGTTATATCCGTGCCGGCCGTCAACCAGGCGTGCATCGATACGCAAATCGGTTCCGAATTTACGTACGCTGCCCTCGAGAACTGTACTTACGCCCAACTGGCCGGCGACCTCGCGTATGTCAGTCGGCATATCACGGAAGGCGAACGACGAGGTGCGCGAAGCGACCTTGAGCTCAGGAACCAGACTCAAACTGTTGATCAGCGCTTCGGCCATCCCATCGGTGAAATAGCGCTGGGCGCCCTCGATGCTCAAGTCGGCAAAGGGCAGCACGGCGATGGACTGTTCAAGCAACGGGTCATCCTTGCGGTTCTGGCCCAGAACCAGGGTCAGGATGGCCAGCAGGGCAATGATGAGCACGTAGTCGATCCATCGGGGATTCCATTGGATCGCCCTGCCCTCGTCGGTCACCGCATGGGCCGACTCGGTGCGGACAACGCCGTCGGGCGTGATATCGAAGATCCAGGCCAGCATGATGACCAGCGGGAGGCCGATGAGCGACAGCACCACCAGCACCGTCATCATCCAGGACGGCACCATCAGCGGTGGAAACACGATATCGGCGATCTGCAGAATGATCCAGGCGCAAATGGTGTAGGCGCCCACAACGCGGAAGACGTGCCGGCGGCGAAGCTCCGCCAGGAAATTGTTCAAGCTGGTGGCCTTCCGGGGCATACAAGCTCTCCTTGAGCGCCGCTTGCCAAAGGACGGGGATACCGGTAAGTGCCTTTCTGGAACCGCCTGTCCGGTCAACTCAACGAGTCAATTGTAGGGCATTGTCATGATGCGTGCTTGCCACGCCAATACTACAGTCAAGATGTGTGATGTTGCAGACGGAAGGCTGCGACGCTGCGGCAGGAACGGCCCGAGGCCGCCGAGGCGCTCTAGTGGGCCATGCGGTAAATTAGGTGACGCTCAGAGCCACTGTGCTGACGCGAATCAAGACGTGTTTCGCAGGGAATGGCAGCGTCCTTGCCAAGAAACGCAACGCTGAGTCGCGCCAGCACAGTGGCTCCCGAAGGGCCGGCGCAAAAACGCCGTGGGCTGCGTTGCGTTTGCGACGGCTGAGCGTTACCTACAACCGCATGG
>JBGTEC010000155.1:0-5521 GCA_041747995.1 Wenzhouxiangella sp. | reverse complement strand
CACTCGCAAGGCTTTTCTTCAGGATGGCTTCTTCGTCGGGTGAGAGCTTGATAGGCGTGGGCGCTGGCATCGTTCATTGTTTGCATAAAGGCGGGCTGAATTATACCATATCAACAAACAATTCATTACACTACACTAGCGAGGGCTGTTGCCGCCAATCTGCTGCCCCGGTTCTCGCAATCCCTCATCAACGGGTCGAGGGCCATCGTCCATCTTCCTGGGAACCCGCCAAGACTTTTTGTTCGTCCACTTGCAACCCCTCAACGATCCGAGGGCTATTATTACGCGCTGGCCACCGTGCAGTCGCTGTCCAACCGCATGTTTACAATCCCTCAATGCCCCGAGGGTCGTGGTTACCTTTCAGAGCTACCAGACAGAACGAATTTGTCACCTTGTAAACCCTCACTCATCCGAGGGCCATTGTTGCTCGTTGGCAATGCCGCAGCACTGGACGTTTTCAAGTTCCTCTTGCAACCCCTCACTCCTCCGAGGGCCATTGTTACCATGGCTGCAGTCTCGCAGCCGCCGCTGATAAGCGCCCTTGCAATCCCTCACTCCTCCGAGGGCCATTGTTACCTCCGGTTGAACCCATTGTTAGAGCGAATTTCCATAACTTGCAATCCCTCACTCCTCCGAGGGCCATTGTTACCCCGGGCAGCGATCTCTGAAGAGACTTGGTACGACCGCTTGCAATCCCTCACTCCTCCGAGGGCCATTGTTACCCGCTCCACCTGCAGCCCCGTTACAAGGGACCTTCCAGTAGATGTTTTCGAACGCTCTGATGCTCGTGCTGCAAAACACCCCTGGCTTGGCTACCCGCCTTATCGTCGACGATGGAAGTCCCGGTTTTACCGGCTTTTTTACGCTTCGAGCGCTCCCGGGGTTTTGGGTACACCCGGAGCGCTCGCGCAACTGCGGCAACCGGATTCAGTTAAGCGGTAGTACGGGACACCCAGGATCTGGCGCCCAGGATCTGGCGATGGGGCTGAATGTCGGCGTAGCTTCATGATGCCCGGCGGCCTCATCGCGGAGCTAAAAGGGGAGATTCCGGGAGTTTTATCCGGAATTGCAGATCACAGGCACGCCAAGCAGCCGGTAAACCGGCTGTGTTCGTGAAATCAATAGAGCCTATTCCTGTTGCTGGGCCAGCAACTGCCGGGCGCGCTCGCCGCAAACACCCTTCATCCAATGCTGCTTGAGTTCTTTCGCTTTGAGCATCAGTGCTTCGGCTGAGCCGATCGCGCGGTAGTAAGCGCTTTCGGTTCCCTGGACTTGACGCACCCATTGTCTTGGATGTTTTGCTACTGCCCAAAGTGCCGAGGGTGGGGTGGCGATCTGGTCTGCAGGTTTGAGCTTGCCTCGCTTGTCCGAACGCGCCTGCTCGCCGGTCCATTGAACCAGATCGATGTAGCTGGCTTCGGTCATGTTGAGCAGGGCGTCTGAATCCAGTCCGGCAACGGGTTTCAGCGGCCGGTCGAGAAGGTTCTTTTTCGGCTGGCGACTTTCCTCACGTTCCTTGAGCCGGCTCTGCACGGATGTATGATCCGATTCCATCAGCGTGTCGGCCATGGCAGCGCGCACAGGGTTCAGATCAACGTAAGCCATAGCAGAAAGCACGGCTTGGTCTTCGAGCAGCGCCTGACACTTGAAACGGCCCTCCCAGAAGCGCCCGCCGCAGCCGTCTTCCTTGTTCGCCATGCGGGCGATTGGCTCATTAAGCGCCCGCATAAACCAGCTCAGGCTGCCCAGGCGCTCACGTATCTTCTTCAGCCGCTTCGGCGTACTGATGAGCGACATGACTGCCCGTTCCTCTTGCTCGGCCGTCTCCGCACCACGCAGTGCGCCCGGGAAAGCGGCCAACCAACGCCGCGCGACTTCCTGATCCGACCAGGTTGAGGTCTGGTCTGGATTGACGTGTAGGACAATATGCGTGTGATTCGACATAACAGCGTAGGAAAAAACGGAGACCGCAAACGAGTCTGCAAGCAACCGAATGCGATCCTCAATCCACTCCCGACGATGATCGAAGTCGCGGCCTGAGAACTTGTCAGTACCACAGAGAAATGCACGCCGGACACAACGAGTGACGACATGGAAGTAGCCGGGCTGATCCGGCGGAGCAATTTCTTTTCGTGGATAAGTCATGGCAATAGTTTGCCAAGGCGCCGGCCTGCTCGCCATCAGAAAAAAACCCGGCGCGGGCTAGGAAATCCCCCATAGCAGGGCCATGAACTGGCCCTGCTCCGGGGCGATCTGCATGTTGCGTTGGGGCAAGGCCGCTGGTTTCGCCCGCAATGCAGCCAACACAGGGGCTTCGCGGAGTGATACCTCCAGCAGATAGCGATACAGGGGCTCGCGGCCCTGGCTCTCTTGCCGCACCTTGCCTGTTCAGGATTGTTGGAATAGTATTTGCCGTCACCAAAGGTTGCCGGAGGAGCAACATGGCGGGATGCCTCGGTGACGTCCTTGCGATATGGATACCAATCCAGTCAGTGTTGGCACCTGAATGATGCGATAGGATGCCCGGGTGCAAACTCACAGGTTGACCAGATGACACTTGATCGCTACCTGCGTCACCGGCGCGGATACGAGATTGGCCTGTGGGCCCTTTTCTTTCTCGTCCAGTGGGTCGGCAACGTGCTGGTCATCTGGCTGGAGTTCGGGCGCAGCGACAACGGGCTGCCGCTTTGGAAACCCGCCCTATGGGAGGGCAGCAGCCTGCTGGTGCTGGCTGCCCTGATTCCGCTGGTGCTGGCATTCGACCGCCGCTTCCCCCTGCGTTATGAATCGCTGGTTCCCGGCGTGCTGGCACATGGGCTGTTCACCGTTCCGTTTTCGCTGCTTCACGTGGCCGGCATGGTGATGATCCGCAAGCTCGCCTATGCCGTGGCCGGCATGAGCTATGAGTTCGGCGATCTCTACCGCGAACTACCCTACGAATACCTCAAGGACTTTCGCACCTACGCCGGGTTCCTGGCCATCATCTACCTGTACCGGTTCGTCCTGCTGCGTGCCCAGGGCGAAGCGCGATTGCTCGATCCGCCGCAGGACCCGGGCGTCGAACCGCGCACCGAGTACACCGAACGATTCCTGGTCAAGATGCTGGGCAAGGAGTTCCTGGTCAACGTCAACGATTTGGAGTGGCTGGAGGCATCGGGCAACTACGTCAATCTGCACGTCGGACAACGCTGCTATCCGTTGCGCGGCACCATGACCTCGGTCGAGCAGCAGCTCGATCCGGCCCGCTTCAGCCGGGTTCACCGCTCCTGCATCGTCAATCTCGATCGGATCAGCGAAATCGAGCCGCTGGAAACCGGGGATGCGCGCATCCGCCTCAGGTCCGGCTCCATACTGCCCTGCAGCCGCCGCTACCGCACCGCCTTGCGCGAACAACTGGAACAATAGTCGGCCGTCCCCCGTTTCCGCCGCTCGTCCCTTCCTGGTGTCAGGTCGTCACTCTCGCCTTGCCGAACGGGCCGATGTTCTGTGCAATGGCGACATGGACAAATACCCGCTGACCACCCGCCGCCACGACATTGACACCTTGCGCGTCCTCGTATTCGGATTGCTGATTCTTTATCACGTCGGGATGTTCTACGTCCTCGACTGGGGATGGCACGTCAAGAGCGCCTACCAGAGCGAAACCCTGCAGATGTTCATGCGCATGGTCAACCAGTGGCGCATGCCATTGCTGTTCGTGATCTCCGGGATCGCTTCGAGCTTCCTGTTTGCCAAGCTGGGCGCTGGCCGCTTTGCAGCCAGCCGCACCCGCAGGCTACTGATTCCGCTGCTGTTCGGCATGGTCGTGGTCGTGGTACCGCAGGCCTACTACGAAGCGCAGTTTCGTGGCGCTGTCGAGCCCGGCTACGGCAGCTTCCTCTGGCACTACTTCACCTTCCAGCCCTGGCCGGACGGTGCCTTCGCCGGATCCGAAACCGGGGTGACCTGGATGCACCTGTGGTACCTGCCCTATCTGCTGTGCTACTCGCTGGTATTCGTGCCAATTGCGTACTGGCTCAGGTGGCAGGGCCAGGGGATGCATGCACAGCTGTTGCGCCTGAAGGGACCCTGGCTCATCGCGCTGCCGACGATCCCCCTGATCATTTATGCCATCACCCTGTTTCCGATCTACGGCGGAACCAATCATGCGCTGCTCAACGACTGGTATGGCCACGCCATGTTTTTCACCTTCTTCGCCTATGGCTACCTGATCGCTGCAGACCCCGGCATCTGGACCGAGATCCGGCGCCTGCGCTGGTGGACCCTGGCCCTGGCCATATTCTTTTATTTCCTGATGCGCATTCCTTCGGAAGATATCCCGGCCGAGCTTGAAAGCCTGGCCGAGTGGCTGAGCACTCCAGTGATCATGTTCAACCGCTGGCTGTGGATCCTGACCGTGCTGGGCTGGTCATGCGCTCTGCTCAACCGCCCGCATCGCTGGCTGAGCTACGCCAACGAGGCAGTCTATCCCTGGTACATCCTTCATCAGACCATCACCGTGTGGATCGGCTTCCACGTCGCTCACTACAACCTGGGCCCGGTGGTCGAACCGATAATCGTCCTCGGGGTGACCATCCTCGGTTGCCTGTTGCTGCACGAATTCCTGATTCGTCGCAACCGCTGGCTTCGTCCTCTGTTCGGCCTCAAGCCTGTGGTTCAGGCCCAGGACCCGGGCAAGGCGCAAGCGACGCCGGACGCCCCGGTTTCTCGGATCGAACCTGCCTCCTCCCGATCTATCCCCTAGTGGGCCATGCGGCAAATTAGGTAACGCTAGCCGTCGCACAAGCGTCGTGGGCAAGGCGCGCGAGCGCAGGACTGGCCCTCGCCAATTCAAGCGAGCGCAACGCAGCCCACGGCGTTTGTACGACGGCCCTTCGGGAGCCACTGTGCTGACGCGAATGATGGAGGCGTCCATCTCATCAGGCATCAATCGGTAGTGGAATAAACTATAAAACAATAATTTATCGTGCTTTTCTCTGTGACCTCCGTGCCTCTGTGGTGAGCTTTTCTTGCTCCCTTCGCGACAGCAGGTTCAGAGACGGACTCGGACACTCTGTGGTTCAGTCTCTTGATTTGCAAGGTCGTAAATTCAACCCTAGTTTGGCCACGGATTGACCAGCGTGATTCCGTACTTTTCGAAATCGCTGGTGTTACGTGTTGCCAGCGCGGCCTCGGCGGTCTTCACGATTGCCGCGATCATCATATCGACTGCATCCGCGTGCAGTCCTTTTCGGTCGCGCGTCGCCGATACCTCGCCACAGGCATAGGCGGCATCCCGATCAAAACCGAGCAGTCGGCCAGGGACTGCGTCTTCGACAAAGTTTGTAAATCGCTGCTGCAGGCTATTGCGCCGCTTGCCGGTCGGCAGGCGAACGATGCTGCGCTGTATTTCCGCGATCGTGATGGTGGTGGTGGCAAGGTCCAGCGGATCCTGGGCATCGAGCCACGCCGTGACATCGGCATCGGGTGCCGGCCGCATGAGTTCCGAAATGACGTTCGTATCAAGAACAATCATTTCAGG
>JBGTEC010000154.1:0-1564 GCA_041747995.1 Wenzhouxiangella sp. | reverse complement strand
TTGCGCATGTACACCCGCTACGCCGAAAACCGGGGCTGGAAGGTCGAGATCATGTCGTGTCATGACAGTGAAGCCGGTGGCTATCGAGAGGTCATTGCCCGGGTGATCGGGCGCGGCGCCTGGTCGCGGCTCAAGTTCGAGTCCGGCACCCACCGGGTTCAGCGCGTGCCAGCGACCGAATCGCAGGGCCGCATTCATACCTCGGCCTGCACCGTTGCCATCCTGCCGGAAGTCGAGGCCGTCGACGCAGTGGACGTCAACCCCAATGACCTCAGAATCGACACCTACCGCTCCTCGGGCGCCGGTGGCCAGCACGTCAACACCACCGACTCGGCGATCCGGATTACCCACCTGCCCTCGGGCATCGTGGTCGAGTGTCAGGATGAGCGCTCGCAGCACAAGAACAAGGCGCGTGCCCTGAGCCTGCTGGGTTCAAGGCTGCTGGAAGCCGAAATCGAGCAGCAACGCAGCCAGCGCGCGGCCGATCGAAAACTGCAGGTGGGCTCGGGTGATCGTTCCGAACGAATTCGCACCTACAACTTTCCCCAGGGCCGTGTAACCGACCATCGAATCGGCCTGACCCTGTATGATCTGGAAGCCATTCTCCATGGCGATCTGGATGCGGTGATCAAACCGCTGCTGGAAGCCCACCAGGCCGAGTTGCTGGCCGAAATGAGCTGACTTATGCAAACCACGCTGACAATTGAAACTTCCGGACGAAGCCTGATCGACTTGACTCGCGAAGTCAGCCGTCAGGTTGAATCATCCGGGATCAGCAATGGCCTTTGTCACCTTTTCATCCAGCACACGTCAGCCTCGCTTTTGATCACCGAAAATGCCGACCCGGATGTGCTCGTCGACCTGGAGACATTCCTGTCCGACCTGGCGCCCGATGGCGACCCGCGTTTCGTCCACACTGCCGAAGGTCCGGACGACATGCCGGCCCACGTGCGCTCTGCCCTCACCCAGACCAGCCTCAGCATACCGGTGATCGACGGCCGCCTGGCGCTCGGCACCTGGCAGGGTATTTTTCTTTGGGAACATCGCCATCGCCCGCACAGGCGCAGGATAGTATTGACCCTGTTGACGATCACTTGAGTATCGCCAACCACGCTCACCGCGACGGCTTTCGTCGCCACCACTTCATATTAGACAGTTATAATATGAAGTAACAGGCTCGGTCGCCACACCGCTACAACTGGTGCTCGGCGATCTGCACGGACTCAATACGCTGAAGAACCAGCCGGTCAAGGTGGCCGCGATGGAAGGCCACTGGGAAACCCGGACCGGGGCGCCGCTGGTGCTGTTCGCCATTCCTGATGCGCGCAATGAAACCAACCATTTCGAGATCGCCATTCCCTACCTGGGCAGTCTGATTCTGACCCATGACATGCATGGCGAAATCGCAGGCCTGAAATCATTCGCGCCTGAAGACCGGCCGCCGGTCGGCATCGTCTTCTGGGCGTTCCGCGTCATGGTCGGCCTGGGGCTGATCTTCATCGCGCTGTCGTTGGTCTCGGCCTGGCTGCTTTGGCGCGGCAGGCTGTTCGACTCGCCACGGGTC
>JBGTEC010000153.1:0-5186 GCA_041747995.1 Wenzhouxiangella sp. | reverse complement strand
TGCCACTCCCGGGGGCACGGAATTGGCTTTGTTATACACCGCGATCTCGCTGTTCAAATCGGGGACACCTGTTTTCGCTTGTAACATGCTGTAACTCATGGCATTTCTAGCATTCTCGGCGAAGTTAACCGGACACTAGTGACCAATGGTTTTATCAATCGTCATGCTGTCGGCATGCTCCAGCATAGTCAGTAAATCCGAGTATGCCGTGGCAATCAACAGTGATCCGGCGGGCGCGGAATTTACAGTCTCCAATCGACTGGGCCAGAATGTCTACAGCGGCGTTACTCCGTCATCGGTAACCCTGAAATCATCAGCCGGTTACTTCAAGGGCGAGACATACACAATTGTCTTGAACAAAGAAGGTTTCTCAACAAAAACTTATACTTTGAAAACCAGTATCGATGGCTGGTATTGGGGGAACTTGCTCCTTGGTGGTTTTATTGGCATGCTGGTTGTTGATCCTGCAACAGGAGCCATGTACAGCCTGCCTGACAGAGTCGATATATCAATCGATCCCCGAACTGCTTCAGTCAATCCTCAGATGGACCTGACAGTCGCCTCGATCGATTCCCTTACAGATGAACAGATTTCTCGGTTGCAGAAAATCCAATAAGCCTGACATAGCCAGCCCCGACAGTCAGGTCGCCGGGGCTGGCTTTGCGCCGCCATGCAGCTAAGGTGATCGCACGTCCGGCTCTCCAGTCTTGCAATAAGAAGGCACCGCATGAAAAAAGCGTCTCTGGCCGTTTTCCTCCTGGCCGTCTCAATCTCCGTGATCTGGTTTGTGCTTTCTGCCGAGACAGAGGTCGAGGAAGTCCCGAGCGATATGCATGCCTACCTCTGGGATACCTACGAGCTGTTCAAGCAGGGAGAGTATGGGGTTGCCCTGGAGCGCCACATCTGGTTTCATGAGAATGTGCTAAGGCATGAGCCGAGTATGGCAGGAGTGCGGCTCTCTTTCGCGCTGGCGAACTGGCGTTACCTGGCCGTGGTGTACCCACCGGCCAGGCAGGCACTGATCGACACGCGGGACCGGGAAGTCACGAAACTGAGAAGCGGGGCTGGAGACTGGGATGCTTTCAATGAGATGCAGGCGATCAATGAAAGACTTGACGATCAGGCCCTGACAGTCGAGATCTTCAAGTACTTGCATGAGACGAGGCCTGAACTAGCAGACATGGTGTGGCGCCTTGCCCAGAGCGACGTTGTTGGCGCTCAACATTATGAACTTGCCAGTCAGTACTTTGGCGAACCAATGAACGCGATGGCGACAATCAGTCAAAGATACAAGCGTCGCATAAGCCAGTACGAGAGATGGGCATCCGACGAGGACCGTGAAAGGGTCCGGTCTTTTGCCCAGGACTGGTTCGTTGAGGATACCCTGGAACTTATCCAGGTCTTGGTCGCGCTGGGCAGCAACGACCTGGCCGAGCAAATCCGTGCCGAAGCCCTTAAGACCGTCAGCGACCCCAGGCTCAGGTAGTTCATTGGTCCCTTCCGAATGTCCGGGCGCACGCTGACCGGAAGAGATGCAAGCCTGACCTACGGCGACTGTAATTTCACTTTGCATGGTCGACGGGTTTTGCGGGCTGGAATGGCAAGGTGTTACTCGCCGGTTTCCGTAAAGCAGAACACATTGAGCTTGTTGCCATCCAGGTCTCGGAAGTAGCCGGCGTAAAAGCCCGGGATTCCTTCCCGCAGGCCTGGTGGCCCTTCGTCCTGGCCTCCTAGGCGCAATGCGGTTGCATGGACCTTGTCAACCTGTGCGGTTGACTTGGCCTGCAGAGCGACCATCACGCCGTTGCCGACCGTGGCAGGCCGGCCATCGAAGGGCTGGGTCACGGACAGTCCGGGCTGGTCGGGTGCCACGATCCAGGCAACGAATTGCTGTTCCTCCATGAACCGGCCCGCGCCCATTTCCGCCAGCAAGGTATCGTAGAAAGCAGCCGCTTTTTCGAGATTATTGGTGCCTAATGTTATGTATCCGATCATGTTTTGGATTCCGGGATAGTGTGCATACGAAAAGTTAATCCGACGTCAAGGTCGGGTGGGCGGATGGTTGAGGGTACCATTTTATCAATTTCCGCCACCTTTCAGGATGGCGCTCGGTGCGTCGGAGGTTAGTGGTCAGTGGTCAGTGCGTCTGTGCGGAGGGAGACGGGAGACGGAACCCGTAAACCGTAAACCTTTAATTCGTGCTGTTCCGATGCAGGTGGACGTCGCGCTGGGGATAGGGGATGGAGCAGCCAGCTTTTTCCAGTTCTTCCTTGAGTTGCTCGAGCAGTTCGCCGCGGGTTGGCCAGTAGACTGAGGCATTGACCCAGGGGCGGACGGCGAAGTCGACGCTGGAGTCGCCGAGGTCCATCAGCATGATGACCGGTTCGGGCTCTGCGAGGACTTGTTCGTGGGCTTTGAGAACTTTCTCGATGGTCGCGCGTGCGACTTTCAGATCATCGTCGTAATGGACGCCGATGATCAGGTCGATGCGGCGGGTGTCGTAGGCGGAAAAGTTGGTGATGGGGCTGGAGGTGATGGCGCTGTTAGGTACGATCACGTGACGGTTATCAGGGGTCTTGAGTTCTGTCTGGAAGATGCCGACGTTCTGCACGGTGCCCGATACGCCGCCAGCCTCGACGAAATTGCCTCGTGTGAAAGGATGGAAGGCAACGATCATCAGGCCCGATGCGAAGTTGCTGAGCGAGCTTTGCAGCGCCAGGCCGATCGCCAGCGCCAGCCCGCCAAGGACGGCAATCAATGGGGTGACCTGGATGCCGAGATAGCCTATGGCAATCAGCACCACGGACAGCAGCAAGACGACGTTAAGAATGCTGGTCAGGAAGTTGACCAGGAGCGCGTCAAACTCGCGCTTTCTGAGCATCCGTCGCAGCAGGCCGGTGATGGCGGCGACTATCCAGCGACCGACCACGAAGATCAGAAGTGCCCCGATGACGCGCCAGGCCACTGCCAGCACGGTCGCCGTTTCTATCCCGTCATACCATTCCTGAAGCCCTTCCATGTTGGCCGTCTCCCGAATTTTCGATTGTTGATTAACAGCCGAGACTAACACGACGGAGTGAAAGTACTCTATTCATAAGAAAATCTCACCACAGAGGCACAGAGGCCACAGAGAAAAGCAAAGAAGTTTTTGTTTTCATGTTCTATCCCCTCTGTGCTCTCTGTGCCTCCGTGGTAAACCGGGTTTTTTCCTGAGGGGCTGCCTAAAACCAGTCGCCCCCCTTGTTCAGGGTCATTTCGATATTGTCGCCGAGTTCGGCGACGTGGCGGATCATGTAGTCCATCGTTTCGACGGTCAGGTTGTTGTAGATCAGGTTTTCGCACAGTTTCAAAAAGGCCATGCCTTCCATGTCGCCGACGGCAAGATAACCAGTGCGCAGCATCAGGTTTACGCGTAGGCATTTTTCCGCATCATGGTCGGACAGTGGTGCGACGGTGGTTTCGACGCGCAGAAAGCGTTTGCCGTCAGGGCTCTTCAGTTCTGCCAGAAACACGCTCTGACGCCGCCCGGAATCACCGACTGGTACTTCCAGTCCGAGCATGAACGGCTCTTCATGTACCACGTCGAAGTTGGCCTTGACGTGTTCTTCGATTGCGGCAAAGGTATCCATTATTTGGGCTCCAGGCGAACGGCACCGTCAAGGCGGAGGACCGTTCCGTTGAAATAGGTATTCTCGACGATGTGTGCGGCCAGCGCGGCGAATTCCTCCGGCTTGCCCAGCCGCTTGGGAAACGGAATGGATTCGCCGAGTGACTGCTGGATCTGTTCGGGCATGATATCCACCATCGGGGTGTGAAACACCCCCGGGGCGATGGTCATGACGCGCACACCGATGCGGGTAAACTCGCGTGCCATCGGCAAGGTCATGGCAACCACGCCGCCCTTGGAGGCCGAATAGGCCGCCTGGCCGATCTGGCCCTCGAATGCCGCGACCGAGGCGGTGTTGATAATCACGCCGCGTTCGTTGTCGTCGAAGGTCTCGTTGTGCTGCATCAGGTTGGCCGCGGCCTTGGCAACGTTGAAGCTGCCGACCAGGTTGACCATGACGGTCTTGCTGAAGTTATTCAAAGCCATCGGCGCTTCGCGGCCAAGGACGCGGCCAGCACCAAGAATGCCGGCGCAGCTCACGGCAACATTCAGGCCGCCGAGCCAGTCGCGCGCCTGTTCGAGTACCTTGACCACATCGGCTTCGCTGGTGACATCGACACGAAAGAACCTGGCCGAATTCTCACCCAGCGCGGCGACGGCGTCGGCCGCCTTGTCCTCGTTGACATCCAGCAGCGCCACCTTGCCGCCAGCGGCAACAAACTTCGCCGCCACGGCAAGCCCCAACCCCGACACCCCGCCGGTAACCACTGCCTTGATTTTGTTCAACTGCATATTGTTGCTCCTAAATTACGAAAATTATGCACTAACCGCAAAGATCGAAAGCTGGTGCTTATACTAACCGCGAAGATGAAAATGCCAAGAAAAGTAAAAAGCTGTTTACTAACCGCGAAGTCGCAAAGGGCGCGAAGGAAAATCTTCATAGCGCCATTGCTACTCTCTTGATGCCGTCTTTGGCCAGTTTGACGTTCCAATTAACCAGCAGTCCCAATCTGATGCCGGAAAGCTTCAGGTAGGTAATGACCTGAGCGTGATGAATCTCCGTGAGTGCGGTGACTGATTTGTTTTCTATCAGAATCTGGTCGTTGACGGTCATGTCCAGGCGGAACCCTCTTTCAATGGAGGCGCCTTCATACTGGATGGGTAGAATCACTTCCGTCTTCACGAGCAGGCCTCGATTTGCTAGCTCATGCGCCAGGCAAGCCTGGTAAGCCGACTCGAGCAACCCAGGTCCCGACAACCGGTGAACCTTGATGATGCTGTCAATGGCTTCGGTTGCGGTGCTTTCAATGTCAACGCGTGAAACTTCCATTCATCAGTTCCTGACTGCCATATCTCTTCTCTTGATCTTGCCCTTGTATTCGTCCTCGCCCTTCGCAGTTAGTCCGCTCTTGCTCTTGATCCTCCGTCCTTGATCTTCCTTCGCGTTCTTTGCGATGAGATGGTCTCCCCCTACCTTTCAATTTCGGCGTCGGTGCGCCAGGATTGAGATCGCAAACATTCAATCCGCATCAGGAAGGAGGAGACCGTGACTCAGATTACGACAATTGGCATGGATTTG
>JBGTEC010000152.1:0-9520 GCA_041747995.1 Wenzhouxiangella sp. | reverse complement strand
AGCTTCCTTGAACTCGACGTTGACCGCGCCAGCTTGCGTTCCGCCTTGCGTGGATTCAAACGGAATTTCCACACCTTGTTGAATATAGGCTTCGGCCTGGTTGGCCGTGATCACCCGCGGCGTTGAAATCACCTCGCCATGACCTTCGGTTTCCAGGGCGCTCAGCTCAAGGTCTAGCAGGTAGTCGGCCGCCAGGATACTGAAACCCAATCGGCCCGCCGGATTGGATACCGGCAGATTGACGTTGAGGCGATCGCCAGGTCCCGGCGCAAGGAGGCGGTTGCCAGGTGCCAGCATCATTGAATCGGTACCCTGGGCGGACCCGGTTGTGGTGAACAATCGGCTGGCTCCATCGCGTTGGGCAGTCACGCCGAATCGCACACCCAATTGATGATTGAAATCATGCCGGGCAATCACGATCCGGGATTCAATCAGCACCTGGCGGACCGGACGATCAAGCTCAGCCACCAGTTCACGAATCTCGTCAATATGTTCAACGGTATCGGAAATCAACAAGGTGTTAGTGCGGCGATCCACCGAAACCGAACCGCGGGCAGACAACAGCCCCTGCTCACCGACAGCGTCAGCCGAGGCCGAGCGAATCAGGGTGGCAAGTTCGCCGGCATTGGCATAGCTGACGGGAATCATCGCTGTCCGCAACGGCTCCAGTGTCTGGCGCTCGGCCCGGGCCCGCAGGATCTGCTGCTCACGCTCGGCGATTTCGTTGGCCGGTGCAATCCAGATCACATTGCCGGAACGGCGCATGTCGAGGTTCTTGGTCTCGAGGACGATGTCCAGCGCCTGATCCCAGGGCACATTGGTCAATCGGAGCGTCAGCGCGCCAGTGACCGAGTCGGATACCACCACGTTGAGTTCGGAAACGTCGGCGATCAACTGCAGCACCGAGCGAACCTGGATGTCCTGGAAGTTAAGCGTGATCCGGCTGCCTTCGTATTCGCGTTCCTCGAAAAAGCGAAGTTCACGGTCCTGCGCCTCCCTGGCAGCCGGGCGGGCCACCTCGAGCACCAGGCGGTCGGATGTCTGATAGGCCATATGCTCATACGCGCCAGCCACGTCAACCTGGAGCCGGACGTTATCACCACGCTGTTCCGGCGTGATGAATTGGACCGGGGTCGCGAAATCGGATACGTCCAGACGCTCCCTCAGATGGCTGGGCAGGCGTGTCCCAAACAGATCGACCCTCAGGCCCCCGGCACGCTCATTGACGGTCATCGAGACGCCCGGCTGATTGAGATTGACAATCACCCGGCTCTCGCCATCCTCCCCGCGTCGAAAATCAATGCCTTGCAACTCGAAGTTCTGGCCACCGCCAGCAACTGCACGGTCGGGAGCTCTTGCGGATGCCGAGGTCGGGCCGGCGCCGATGGTCAGAGTGGTTTCGTTTCCGGCCACACTGACCTCGTAGGGTGCCGAGCGAGACAGATCGACTACCAGGCGGGTTCGGCCTCCGGCACTCAGCGCGGTGTAGCTCTGGGCCGCGCCAATGCCGACCGGAACACGATCGCCCCGCAAGCGGGTCGAAGTATCCTGCATTTCCAGGACGATGCGTGGCGGTTGTTCGGTCAGAAAAACCGTGGGGTTCGATGGCGGCGAGTCGGTCGTGATTATGAATCGGACCTCTCCATTGCCGGATTCGAAACGAACATCCGTCACCTCTGCGCCCTGGGCCGATGAAACGAGCCAGAACAGCCCGAAAAGAAGCATTGCTGCCTTGCCACCGCTGTTCATCTCATTTCTCCCATTGGCCTTGAATTTGATCATTCTGTTCATTTCCTTCCGAATCCTTGTTGTTCTTCCGCTCATCCGTCTTCAGCCATCACGATTTGCGAGCGACGCTCAGCCCAGCCACCGCGTGCATCTTCGTACAGCTCGATCAGATCGACCCGATTTGAGCCAACGCTGACCACCCGACCGTGGTTCGTCCCCATGTAATTACCTGCACTGACCCGGTGGACCACGCTCTCATTGTCTCGGACCAGGGCGAAATTGACCCCGTCCAGTTCAAGCGTCCCGACCATCTCCAGGGTGTCCAGTGGAAACGCTTCCAGGAATTCACGCCTCCGGTCGGGATCAGGCCTGATGCCGTTGGCGGCAATGGCTTCGGCAGAATCTTCATCGGGCCGCGCCACCCTGCGCTGGAATGGGTCGCGCAATTCATAGGCAGCATAAGCCACGGTTTCCACAGGCGCGATGGGGGGTATAGGCTCAATCTCGCCACCAGGTTGCTGCAGGGTTTGAGCCACCCATTGTTCGAGATCTCGAGTGCCGGGTTCGCAGGCAGTCACCAGAACCAGCGCCGTCAGGCAGATCATGATCGTCTGAATGTGTTTGAACATCTTCATTGCCTCCGCGCCTGCTGACCGTCGCCGCTTTCGCTGGCATCAAGGTAACGATAAGTGGTAATTGTTCCTTCCAGGCGCAGCCTGCCACCTTCGATCGGTTGCAGTGAAATGTCGCGCATGGTCAAGATCACCACGCGCGAGAGCGATGCCACCGAGCTGACGAAGGTGCCAAACTCGTGATAGGTTCCAACCATGCGCACGCTGATCGGTTGTTCCGCATAGAAATCGCGCATGATCTCGGGTCGCGGCTCGAACAGTTCATTATTGATGCCCGAGCCTTGGGCCGTCCTGGATATATCCACCAGCAAGGCTGGCATCTCGGTTCTGGACGGTAGCTGCTGCAGCATATTGGCCAGCAGTTCTTCCATTTCCTCAAGTTGTTGCTCGTACTTATGCAGGTTGGCCGATTTTTGCTGTTTCTCCCGGAATTCCTGTTTGAGCGTGTTCTCGACCTGCGTCCGGCTGGCCAGATCAGCGCGCTTGTCCTTGATCATGAACCAGTAACCGGCACCCAACAGGGCGATGACCACGAATGTGAGAATGACGGCCTTGGCGCCGCTTGAAGCGCCGCCGAGGTTATTGAAATCCAGATCTCTAAGTTCGGAATAATCCATCGCCTCAGTACTCCTCCTCGACGGTCTCAGGGGCAGAAATACGAGCGCCCAGCTCAAATCGGTATGGCTGGCCTGGACGCGCATCACGGTTTACACGCTCGACGATTCTCAGCGTTGGCCGATGCAGCCAGGCGGCTCCTTCGATGTTGCGCATATAGTCCGACACCCGAGTTTCCGACTCGCTGGTACCGATGATGGTCAATTGTTCGCTGGCCTGGCGAACCGAGTTCAGCGTAACGCCCTCAGGAGCGGTCTGCGCCATTTGATTGAACAGATGCACCATCATGGAGCGGTTGACCTGAAGGCGCTCGATCACGTCCTTGCGGGCAATCAGGTTATCCCGAGTGACTTCAAGCTCGTCGATGCGCTGGATGTCCCGTTCCAGCTTGCGTATCTCCGAGCGCAGGTAATTGTTGCGCTCATCCTGCCCGGAAATCAGCTGGTTGAATGAATGGTTGGCCAACAAAACCACCCCGACCGCAAAGGCGACCGCAACGCCCAGGCTGACCATGAAGTTCTTCTGGCGTTGCTTTCGAAGATTCTCGCGCCAGGGAAGTAGATTGATTTTCGCCATCAGTCAAAACCCCGCAAGGCGAGCCCGCAGGCTGTGGTCAGGGCCGGGCGGGTCTGATCGAGCGCCCGGGAATTTATTTTTGGTGCCAGCCTGAGATCCTTCAATGGATCGGCCACTTCGCATGAGATGCCAACTTCGTTGCCAACCGCTTCGGCCAGTCCGGGAATGGATGCACCACCACCGGTAATGAAGAGTGTGCTGATGCTGCTGTAGTCGCTGGATGACGAATAAAACTGCAGCGCTCTGCTGATTTGCTGAATGACGTTCTGGCGGAACGGCTCCAGCACCTCGTCCTCAAAGCCGGCCGGCGGTTCTTCACCGCGCTGGAGGAAACTGGCCTGACCGGCGTCCATACCATAGCGCCGCATGCATTCTTCAACCAGTTGATGACCGCCGAATGAGTGCTCACGACTGTAGGTCGTACGATTGCCGCGCAGAACAATCATGGTCGATACGGTCGAACCGATATTCAGCACCGCAATGGTTTCGGCCTCGTCGATGCCGGCACGCTTGCGCACCAGGTCGAAGGCGTTGGCGATCGCGTAGGATTCGACGTCAATGACCCGGATCGTCAGTCCCGCAAGTTCAGCCACTTCGCGTCGGGCGTCTACATGCTCGGTTTTTGAAGCCGCCAGCAGGATTTCCAGCAAGTCGGCGTTGCGCGGCGATGGACCAAGCACCTCGAAATCCAGGCTGACTTCGTCGCGCGGATAAGGAATGTACTGTCCGGCCTCCACTTCGATCTGTCCCTCGACATCCTCCTCGGACAAATCAGCCGGCAAATTGATGATCTTGGTGATCACGGCGGAGCCGGTCACCGCCATGGCGCAGGTCTTTGCCTTGAAGCCACCATGCTTCAGCGCGCGCTTGACAGCCTCGGCCACTTGTTCAGGCTCTACAATGCCGCCTTCGCTGACAGCGCCTTCCGGCACCGGTTCGACAGCATAGGCCTCGACCCGGTAACTGGACCCGGTCGCTGTGAGCTGGATGAGCTTGACGCTGCTCGTTCCGATATCGACACCGATCAGGGGTGGCGGAGCAGAGCGAAAAAGCTTGTTGATTGTATCGTTCATATTATTGTCATGGCCCTCTGGTTGCCATCTTCAGGCATCGCATCAAGTCGGCCTGCATCTTGTCCAGCATTCGCCGGACGATCCGTCAGACGAACATGCTCGACTTGTGCCAGACCCTTTGGTCCTGCTGTGCTAATCTCTGGCTGGTACTTCAGCGCCAATTTTCAGGGCACTTTTTGCCGGAGTCTGCGTCCAAGACACGGGTTTTTTCATTCTCCAGACGTACATTTACCATATCTCATGGTCCGAATAAAGCCTTTAATAGTTTTTTCTATCCGACTGTTTTTCCTGATTTTCGCCTTGGCGGTAATCGGAGTCGGGGTGATGTGGCTCATTATCGTGCCCTCGCTGCCTTCTGTTGACACGCTTCGGGACATTCGGCTACAGGTTCCCTTGCGCATTTATTCGGTCGACGAGCAATTAATGCTGGAAGTCGGCGAGCAGCGCCGGATACCCGCAACGATCGACGAGGTGCCCGAACAATTGCGTCGGGCCTTTCTGGCCGCCGAAGATGATCGCTTCTATCGCCACCCCGGAATCGACTGGCGTGGCACCACTCGCGGCGTGTGGCTTTATTCCAGATCCATGGGCCGGGGACGCGTCGCTGGCGGCAGCACGATTACCCAGCAGGTTGCACGTCGATTCTTCCTGTCAACTGAATATTCGCTGACCCGCAAGCTCCGGGAAATCCTGCTGGCGCTGAAGATCGAGCGCGAAATGAGCAAGGACGAAATTTTCGAGCTTTATCTCAACAAGGAATTCCTGGGGCACCGCGCCTACGGCGTCGGCGCGGCCGCCCAGGTTTACTATGGCAAGACCCTGGATGAACTGACCCTGGCCGAACAGGCGATGATCGCGGCCTTGCCCAAGGCCCCCTCGCGCGACAACCCCATCTCCGGACCGTCCCGGGCAATGATCCGGCGCAACTGGGTGCTTGATCGCATGCTGCATCTTGGCTATATCGATGCAGATCAGCACGCCCAAGCGCGAGCCGAGCCCAATATTGCCCGCTTCCACGGGCCGGTACGGCAACTGCACGCAGACTGGGTGGCCGAAATGACGCGCCAGACGGTGGTCGACCAATTGGGCGCCGAAGAGGCCTATTCCGGCGGCTACCGTGCCTACACGACCATCGACTCACGTTTGCAGAGGGCGGGCGACCAGGCCGTCCGTGACGGTCTCCAGTCCTATGACCGCCGCCATGGTTGGCGTGGTCCGGAGCAGCGAGTGCCCGAGGATGAACTCACCGATATGGCGGCCATCGAGGCTCGCCTGGCCCAGATTCGGCAAGTCGCCGACCTCGTTCCCGCGATCGTGGTTGAAAGCGGAGAGGCCAGCGCCCGGCTGATCGCCCGCAATGGCGCCGAAGTCACTGTCAAACTTGAGGATCTGGCCTGGGCCCGCCCCCATCTGGCCCTGAACGCCCTGGGCTCCCGGCCACGCGCTGCCAGCGACGTACTTGCCCCGGGTGATGTGGTCCGCCTTCGCCAGGTCGATGATCAATGGCGCCTGGCCCAGGTTCCGCTCGCCGAAGCGGCGCTCGTTTCCCTGGATGCCGAGACCGGCGCAATCCTTGCTCTGGTTGGTGGCCTGGACTTTGGCCGCAGCCAATTCAATCGCGTCACCCAGAGCAAACGTCAGCCCGGTTCCGCATTCAAGCCTTTCATTTATGCCGCAGCCTTCGACTACGGCTACACGCCGGCCTCCCTGGTCAATGACGCGCCTGTGGTCATTGATGATCCGTCCATGGAACGGGCCTGGCGTCCGACCAATTTCAGCCGCCAGTTCCATGGCCCGACGCGCCTGCGTGAAGCCATGGTCCATTCGCGCAATCTCGTCAGTGTCCGATTGCTGATGGGAATGGGGCTGGACTATGCCCGCACCTACATCACCGACTTTGGTTTCGAGCGCGCCGACCTGCCGGACGGACACTCCATGGCCCTGGGTTCGGCCTCGATCACGCCATTGAGCCTGACTTCCGCCTACGCCGTCTTTGCCAACCAGGGCCACGCCATCGAACCCCAGTTTCTTTATCGGGTCGATGATGGCAACGGCAAGACCGTATTGGAGCCCGAGTGGCGCATGGTTTGTGCAAGCTGCCCCGACCCGATTGACCGAGCCGAGCTGGAGGAGGCCATTGCTAGCAATGGAGAAGAGGCGTCCATCGGACCCCGACGGGTCACGATTGGTGAGAACGAATCAAAGGACGAAACTCCGGCGTTCGTTGGGCCAGTGATTCCCGATGCTGCGCGCCAGGTGCTATCGCCGACTACTGCATGGCTGATTCAATCCATGCTGTCGGATGTAATAACCGCCGGCACGGGCCGGCGCGCCCTGGCCCTGAACCGATCGGACCTGGCCGGAAAAACTGGCACCACCAATGACCTGCGCGATACCTGGTTTGCCGGTTTCGGCGGTGGGATCGTGACCACCGTCTGGCTGGGCATGGACGACAACCAGAGCCTCGGCCAGCAGGAACAGGGCGGCCTGACCGCTTTGCCCTTGTGGGTAGATTTCATGGCTGTCGCTCTCGAAGGGCGGGCCGAAACTTCAAGCACAGTGCCAGTTGGCCTTGCACAAGTTCTGATCAATCCCGAGAACGGCCTGCGTGCGCGGCCTGGGCTGCCAGGCGCCGTCCAGGAATGGTTCCATGCGGACAACCTGCCGCCGGTCGAGTCTGCAGGCGAAAACACCAGCGAGGATGATCACTTCGACATTTTTTGAGGCTCTGACCATCAGGAGTTCTGGCTAACGGAGGATAATCGTCATGGCTGCAAAAAAGCCGACTCGGACCAATCGTCACCGACTCCAGGTCGCCGCCGAGGCCGCACGCATCATCGCCACCGAGGGCCAACCCAACTACCTCATGGCCAAGCAGAAGGCCGCCGAAAGGCTGGGCGCATCGACCCGGAAAGGCCTGCCCTCCAATAGCGAAGTCGAGCAGGAATTGAAGGCGTGGCAACAGATGTATGGCGGCGACGCGCACGAAACTCAGTTGCACCAACTGCGCTCGGGCGCGGGCGCGGCCATGCGGTTTCTCCAACCTTTTCGGCCACGCCTGGTCGGCCCGGTACTGGAGGGCACCGCCGATCAGCATTCACGTATCAGCCTGCATGTCTTTTCCGAGGACCCGGACGCGGTGATGCGTTTTTTGATGGAACACCGTGTGCCCTTCAGCCAGGAGCGCCGCCGTATCCGCTGGCATGACCGCGATTATCGGAATATCGACGTACTGGTCGTCGAGGACGGCGGGCACACCGTGGAGATGGCACTGATGGTGGGCCGTGATGCCATTCAGGCGCCACCCTCCCCTATTGATGGGCGACCGCAAAAACGGATGGCGCTGGATGAAGTCGAAGCGCTGGTCAGTCAGGCTTCATCGTGATGGTCATTCTGTCGCTGCTCGATCACCGGCCGCGGCGTTGAGAGCTCGGACGAGCATTTGACGCTCCATGGTTGCTTCGGCTCGCGTGGGCAGCTTCACGGTCAGGCGAACATCTCCGCCCATACGGATATTGAACTGCCAGCCCTCGCTGTTATCGGCTTCAAATACGGCCGACAGCAGGACCACTTTGTCCAGGCAGACCGTAAACCCTTGAATATCGTAGGTTTTATTCATCGTTTTCGACTTCGCCTTGCGTTACAGGTTGGTTGGCAGTCTCTGCTGAGGCAGGCGCTCTCTTTTTCTTGCCTGCGGCTTTCTTGCCCGCCTTTTTTTTGCTGGCCTTTTTCTTGCCGGTCTTTTTCGTGACTTTTCCTGTGGTTTCCGCTTTCGTACCAACGGTTGGCGAGCCACTGGCCTCGGCGGTTGGTACCCGGGCATACGGGCCAGCAACCTGCGAGGCGGGTTTGTCAGTGGGGCAATCAAGATCCTCGAACGGGAAGGGACGCCGGCTGGCGCCGCCGGTGAGGTAGCGAGCGGTCTGATCCAACCAGGCTGCCAGTTGTCGCCCGAGGTCCGAGATTTCGTTGGGTACGTGCCCCCGAATCAAAAGAGCAAACCAGCCGACAACACTGACCAGCATCAGCACCGGGGTGACAAGGACCAACAACAGGTAAAACAGCAACAGGACCGGTGCCCTGAGCCAGGTCTCCTTGTCCGACAGTGCTTTTCGTGTACGCTCTTCCATGGTGTCAATCCCTGGCTTTTCTTGTGGCAGCAATTGCATGCGCCTCTGATCAAGGCGCCGCATTCAGGTTGGGTTTACCCCGTTGGGATAGGATACACGGGTGAAAAACCCTCGGGTGAGACATGATTCTTAATCGACTGATTAAAACGAGCGCCGCTCTGGCTGGACTGCTATTGCTGTCCGGTTGCGCGACCCAGCAGCCTCGCTATGGGAACGACGGCGTCTATTATGAACAGCCACGCGTACATCGGTCAGCTGTCCACGTCAACCCGATGATTTATCCGTACTGGTCTCTGGACTATTTCTATTTCAGCCGTCATTACCATCCCTATTCAGTCATCGTGCATCGGTATGACCCATGGTACTACCCCTATCCTGGCTGGTACTACGGCTATCGGCCCGGTTTTCGCACCAGGGTCTCGCTGGGCTTTGGCCACTATCCCTGGCATGCCTTCGGTGGCCACTACTACGGCTACCAACCCTGGCGGCCGCTGTATGTCAGTTACCCTCGCCACCATCAGCCGGTCGTGACGGGCGAGCGGCGCGTGCGCCAGCTTGACGAGCGGCTGCGTGAAACCGAACGCCGCCAGCGTGCCCTGGCAGCCCGCCAGCAACAGCGACTGGACCCCGATCCATCGATCGCCGGTTCAAATCGCAGCAGAACGGGCGCTTTGACCAGCGACCGCAGACAGTCGATTGAGCGGGGCCGCATCGACCGGCGCGCCGAGGACCGACGCGCTACATCTACCTTGCCGCCCGAAATCCA
>JBGTEC010000151.1:0-2299 GCA_041747995.1 Wenzhouxiangella sp. | reverse complement strand
CGCAGTTGACGCCAGACGCCAATCGGCCGATGGTCCGCAGGCCACGCGAGCGCCTGGTCGCGGCCGGGCGCCCCGGCTGGCAGGCAACCAGTCGATGGTTTATCTGTTGCGTTTGTCTGCGGTTGGTGAGGAACTGAGTGTTTGCCCATCGCGCGTTTCTGCCGGAAGAGTCGGCGAGCCCCCCGTGACAACGCCTTTTAGCTTGTCGCGGCTTGAAGACAGCCGCCAGCCTGATTATGTGCAGGATGAAGACTTGGCCATCCTGCATGCGCTGGCCGATCGTGTTGGCGAGGCAACTGACCTGGTCTGGTATCCATTGGGTCCGGCCAGTCATCAGCTTCTGCGCGAAATGATCGCTACGGCCCGCTGTCACTGGGAAACTGTCGAAGGCCCCGTGCTGAGCCTGGCGGAGCCCCTGACTGCTACCGTTGACTGGCAATTGCAGGACAGCGGCTATCAGCGGCCTGTGCTGGTGACTGATGATGATGTTGATGGACTGCAACTGCCATTGCTTCCACCCTGGCGGCTGAATACCGAGTCGGGTCGCTGCCGGGTGCTGACGACCGTGGCTGGTGACGACTTGATAGCTGACTTGCTGGCAGCCGGCCCGGTGGCGCCGGACAGCGTCAATGACCTGATTGGTCGCCTGCAAGGCGCGCCAGACCACTTTCCGAAGCCACGCCGTTTGCAATTGAATCGCCTGACCTTCGGGGAACCGGTGCCGAAGCTCGAGTTGATCAACACTGAAATCGGTATCGGTCGGCGCTTCGAGACGGTTCCAGCGGCCCGGCTGTCATTTGTGTATGGCGAGGTCGAGTTGGAATGGGATGACGAGTTTTCATCGCGCCTGAGAGGTCAGGACCAGGTTGTTCTGGTTGAGCGCGATCACGACTTTGAGGAAGCCTGTAGCCGGCGGCTTGAAGATGCGCGACTCACGCCGGCGCACATTTATTCTGGGGGCGACTACCGGCCTGGAGAGGGCGGATTATGGGTCGCGCGCCAGCACCGGGGCTCCAGTGCCACCTGGATCGAGTTTCAGCAGCGTTTGCACGTTCTGCGCCAGCACGGCTGGCAGATTGAAGTGGCGTCGGATTTTGCGCTTGAATTGATTGAGCCTGATCGCTGGTATGGCGATCTGAGCGCCGACCCGGACAACCCGGGCACCTTTGATCTGGACCTGGGGGTGGACTGGCAAGGCCAGCGGATTTCCCTGCTGCACGCTCTGCTGGGTTGGGTTGAGCGCACACCCGCATCATTGTTGCGAGCGCTGCTGTCGGGTGACAGTTCGGTCGGTGAGATCACCCTGGCGCTGGATGAGCGGCGCGTCGTGCAGATGTCGATCGAGCGCCTTGCGGCGACACTGCGCGGACTGGCGGATTTTCTCGACTCGGCACCGAAGCTGAAGGCGGGTCGATTGCGCCTGCCGCGTGGGCGGCTGGCAGAGTTATCGGAAGCCGGCCAACTCTGGCAACTCGGTGGCGATGAAAGTCTGGTTGAACTGAGCCGCCGCCTGGCCGAATTCGACCACATCAAGCCGCTGTCCGCCCCGGAAGGGATGGTGGTCGAGCTGCGCCCGTATCAGTGTTTCGGTTTGGGCTGGCTGCAGTTTCTGCGCGAGTTCGGTTTCGGCGGCATCCTGGCCGATGATATGGGCCTGGGCAAGACCGTTCAGACCCTGGCCCACCTGCAGGCTGAAAAACGCGCCGGGAGAATGAACAAACCCTGTCTGCTGGTGGCTCCGACCAGCCTGATGTTCAACTGGCGTGCCGAAGCCAGGCGCTTTGCACCGGAGCTGAAGGTGCTGATGCTGCATGGCCCGCAGCGCAAGGGCCTGTTTCAGTGGATCAAAGACAGCGATCTGGTGCTGACGACCTATGCCTTGCTGCCGCGCGATATCGAGCATCTGGGTCGACAGCGCTACCATCTGCTGATTCTCGACGAAGCCCAGGCAATCAAGAACCCGCGCGCCCGGGTCAGCCAGGTCGCGCGCGAGGTCAAGGCCAGCCATCGCCTGTGTCTGACCGGAACGCCACTGGAAAACCACCTGGGAGAATTATGGAGCCTGTTTGATTTCCTGATGCCGGGGATGCTGGGGAGCCAGGCCCGGTTCAGACGTCAGTTCAAAAATCCGATTGAACGCGAGGATGTTGCCGAGCGACGCGAAGTGCTGGCCAATCGCATTCGCCCTTTTTTCCTGCGCCGGACCAAGGCCCAGGTTGCGCCCGAGCTGCCGCCCAAGACGGAGATCACCCGTGCCGTGTCGCTTGTGGGCGGGCAACTGCGCCTCTATGAGCGCGCA
>JBGTEC010000150.1:0-2148 GCA_041747995.1 Wenzhouxiangella sp. | reverse complement strand
CCGAAGACCTTCCGCACTTTAATCTGGATTTGCCATGACCCTTGACAGCGCCGTTCGCGACCGAATCGAACAGCAGATTGCCGCCCACGATGTCGTGCTCTACATGAAAGGCACGCCGAAAATGCCGCAGTGCGGATTTTCGGCCAAGACCGCAGGGATGCTCGATAACCTGCTGTCCGGAGACTACGTCTCCTACAACGTGCTTGAGGATGAGTCGATTCGCGAAGGCATCAAGGTTTTTGGCAACTGGCCCACCATCCCGCAGCTTTATATCAAGGGTGAGCTGGTTGGCGGCTGCGACATCATCACCGAGATGTACAACGCCGGCGAACTGCATGACATGCTGGGTATGGACAAGCCAGACCGCACACCGCCTGAAATCGAAATCACCGACAAGGCGGCCGGCAAGATCCGGGAGTTTCTTGATGCCTACCCGGGCCAGCACCTGCATTTCGCTATTGGGTCGGACTGGGATGCCCAATTCCATGTTGGCCCCAGGCAGGGTCAGGAAATAAAGGCCACCAGCGCCGGCATCACCGTTCTGATGGACCTGGCCTCGGCAAGCCGCGCCAAGGGCGCGCGCATCGACTGGGTGGAATCAGTGCAGGGCGAAGGCCTGGCCCTGGAATTGCCCGGCGCCCCGGCGCCGGTCAAGACCATGACCCCGTCCGAGTTGCAAAACCGCATGAACGATGGTGAGCGTATTCTGGTTGTTGATACCCGCGCCGAAGCCGATCGCCAGGCTGCACCGCTGGAGTTCGCGCGTGTTCTGGATGCCGAGCTGATGGCCGAGTTGAAGGACGCCGACCAGCAAATGCCCCTGGTATTCGTCTGCAACTCGGGCGTATCAAGCCAGGCCGTCGCCGAACACTACCGCAAGCAGGGCTTTACCCAGGTCTACAACCTCGAAGGCGGCGCCAAGGCGCTGGCGGGCTGAATACAAGCGAAAAGCAAAAGCATCTAACCACAGAGTTCACAGAGTTCACAGAGCAATTTAGTAAAATTTTTTCCTCTGTGTTCTCTGTGACCTCTGTGGTTCAATCTTTTCTATCGATCGACCAGGTTTAACTCGAACTCGGCAATGGCCGGGGCGTGATCCGAGGGGCGTTCAAGCTTGCGCGGTTCCTTGTCAACGTAGCTGGCCGTGCAGGCCGGCTTGAGGGCGTCGGAGCACAGCACCAGGTCGATTCGCAGGCCCATCTTCCGGCGAAAGGCGACGGCGCGGTAGTCCCACCAGGAATAGATCGCCTCGGGCTGGTCGAACAGGCGGAAGGTATCGTGCAGTCCCAGGTCGAGCATTCGCTTGAATGCGTTGCGCTCGGGCGTCGAACACAGGATTCTTTCATGCCAGGCTTCGGGATCGTAAACATCACGGTCGTCGGGCGCGATGTTGAAGTCACCCATCACCACCAGCTTTTCGTGCTTTTGCAGTTCGGTTTCTATCCAGCACGTGACCGCATCGAGCCAGCGCAGCTTGTATTCGAACTTGTCGGAGCCGACTTCCTTGCCGTTGACCACGTACAGGTTGATCACCCGAACATCATCGATGGTTGCCGCGATGACCCGCTTCTGGTCGTCTTCGAAGCCGGGAATGGCGGACACCGGATCGCCCAGGGCCGAGTTGGCTATCAAGGCCACCCCGTTGTAGGTACGCTGACCGGAGTAGACCACCTGGTAGCCCATTTCGGCAAGAGCATCGGATGGGAACTTGTCATCGGTCAGCTTGGTTTCCTGCAGCCCCAGCACTGTCGGGCGATGCTGGTCCAGCCAGGCCAGCACGTGATCGAGCCGGACCTTCAATGAATTCACGTTCCAGCTGGCGATTTTCATCGGTTGGGTCCTTGCTTTTCGTTATGAACGTACAAGGGTACAAGATTGTGCCGATCCGGTGACGACGGCAAAGCTCCGTCAGGTGGTTTATCCTTGCTGCAACACAACGAAGGGACCGTTCCATGTGCAAAAGAGCAATGTCTTTCCTGATTCTGGGGCTGGCGTTGGCCGGTTTATTGTCAGCTTGCGGCAAGGACGATACGAGCGAGCCCAGCCAGGATCTGGAGTCGCTGTCCAGCATCTGGTTTGGCGACCTTGACGGCATGATCGAACGTCGCCAGGTCCGGGTGCTCGTGCCATACAGCCGCGCCTTCTATT
>JBGTEC010000149.1:0-6137 GCA_041747995.1 Wenzhouxiangella sp. | reverse complement strand
TGTGCAGAGTTTTTCGCGCAAGCCCAGCATGGCCGCAGGCAAGTTGGAGCGACGCGCCTTGAGGGAGGTCAGTTCGGTGTCGATGTCCGTGCGCCGCTGGCGCAATTGGCGAAAGTCGACTTCCTGGTCGGTGCGCTCGTTCTGGACTTCGGCCTGGCGGCCCTCGTCCTGCTCTCGCGCAACCTCAATGGCTTCGCGATTGCTGCGAAAGCGATCGGCGTCGGCGGCGACCGGAAACGCCAGACGCTCGGCCAGTTCGCGGTAGCGCTCCGCCTGTTGGCGTCGTTCGGTTTTCTCCGCCTGACGGCGGCGAATCTCGGCACGAATTCGCTCCAGGCGGTCGCCACCGTTTTCGGCAATGGCCTGACGCAGCTCTTGTTCTCGTTCGCGCTGCCCGGCTCGACTTCGTTTCAGACCGGTGATTTTTTCGTCCAGGCGAGCGGTTTCGCGCCCGAGTTCGCCAAGGCGGTCATCGAGCAGCCCGATCTTGAGATGGGCGAACCAGGCTGAAAGCCCGTCACGGCACTGGCGCAATTGCGCCGTCTCCAGGCTGCGCTCGGCATGGGTATCGGCATCGGCGACAATCGGCTGCAGGGCCGCAATCTGCTTTTTGGCCTTGAGTACGGCTTCATGGGCGCGGTTGAGATCATCAAAATGGCGAATCAGGGCGTCGATGCGGGCGGCGGTGTCGGCCGGTTGCAGCATGTGTTCACGGACGAATTCGGTCAGGTTGCCGACCGATTTCATCGATACGGTCTGGTTGAACAGGTCCAGGGCTTGCTCACTGGCGATACCCAGCCGGCGTCGCAAGGCCGCGCCATAGGTCGGAAAGCTGGTGTGCAATTCCACGTGTTCGGTCTGGCGCAGGCGTTTGCGCAGGTCTTTCAGGTCGGTTCCGAACCCAGAGAAATGCGCCTCGATCGACATTGCCTTGTCGGCCACAATGTAAAACCGATCGGGCTGGCCGCGAGTGTCGGTCATCCAGAAGACCTGGGCCAGGGTCACGTGGCGGTCGAAGCCGGCATTGTGGAAGTGGGCCAGGATGACCGAGTAGCTGTTGTGATCGCGCAGCGGCACGGGCCGCGCCGACAGGCCGGCATCACCGCGTTCGGACTTGTAATAACCGAGAACATAGGAGCGCAGGGAACGCTCGCGTGCCTCAGCCCCGGCGGCCTTGTTGTAGGTGATGCGCTGGGCCGGCACCAGCAGCGTGGTGATGGCATCGACCAACGTTGACTTGCCCGAGCCAATGTCGCCGGTCACCAGGCAATTGGACCCTTGCGGAGAAAGCCGCCAGACATGGCGGTCAAAGGTGCCCCAGTTATAGAGCTCGACCCGGTGCAGGCGGTAACCGGCCTGGGTGTCGTCGCTGGCAAAATCGAGACCGAGATCTTCCACAAGCTACTCGTTGGCTGCGTGGCCGGCGTATTCGCCGAGACGGGCATCAAGCTCGCTGAGCCATTGGGCATCAACGTAGGCCTTGAGGATGCGCCGGACTTCATACTGGTTGTCCTGGCCACGCAGTTTACGCAAGAACCCCATCTCAACGGCCTTGTTGATATCAATGCCGATTCGGTCAACCCATTTCGCCTCATTGGCCGATTCGGGCAGGAACAATCGCAGCAACTCGACCACCTGATCGCGCGACAACACCAGGCGCACCTCGCCGCCGGCAGCATCGTGCTCGGCCAGCTTCTTGCGCAGCAGCGCCAGCAGCAGACTGACCGGATAACTCAATTGTCGGCGTGCCATCAGGCGGGGCAGGGCGACTGACTCATCGTCATCCGGGCGCTGGCGCAGGAAGGCATAGCCTTCGGCCTCGTCGACAATCAGATCAAGCCCCAGAGTGGCGACGTAATCACTGATCGGCGCCTGCCGTTCAAGCAGGTTCTGCCAGAGTTCGGCGGCCTCATCGGCGTAGACCACGCCCTTGAGCAACCCGATCAGTGGCAGGGAGATTCGGGGGTCCGGGCCAGCTTCGTTCATCGCGTAAATAGTACCAGAGGGATACGGGCCTGACGCTTCTGGCCGCCGGCACTGATCCAATCAATGGTTTGCTGGCGCTGGTCATTGATCAAGCCATTGGCATCTTCGGCGGCAATGGCCAGGTAGGTCACCAGCTCGGCCAGGCCCAGTTGCAGCGGTTGCAGTTCGAGCAGTTCGGCCAGGCTGATTTGATCGCGGCTTTGCAGGGCCCGGCGGATGCCGCTTTCCAGAGCCTGGCGGTCAACGTGGACCTGGTCAAACAGTGCTTCGGTGTCGATGTCCTCCGCTGCGGCCAGCGTGGCCTGCTGATGAATATCCGGGCGCAGAGGTGGGCTGAACAGCGGCCGGTCCATCACCAGGTCAATACCGACAATCGGCAGTTCCAGATCCATAAAGCGGTCGCGCGGTGGATCGTTGCGTACCGCCACCGCCTTTCGTTCCAGATTGCGGATCAGTTCCATGATGCGCCGGTTCTCCAGCCAGGCCTGATCATCCAGGAACCGTCGCAGTTGTTCCGACAGGCGGGCGACCGTGCGCTGGGTGACCTCGCCGGCTTCGAGCCAGTCGTAGTGAATGCGCTTGAGACGGCGATCCGGTTTGAGTTCGGTCACCGCGTCGAGGTCGAACGTGCGTTGCAGCAGGGTGTTCAGTTCCTCCTGGCGGCGTGGGGACATCAGAAAATCCCAGAAGGCGCGAAAACTGCGGCCCTGGTCGGAATCGGCGATG
Source organism: Wenzhouxiangella sp. (assembly GCA_041747995.1). Taxonomy (GTDB): domain Bacteria; phylum Pseudomonadota; class Gammaproteobacteria; order Xanthomonadales; family Wenzhouxiangellaceae; genus Wenzhouxiangella. Next base: position 3,425 of record JBGTEC010000149.1, on the reverse strand, counting down.
GCATCCTGCTCGCCAAAGATCTCTTCGAGCACCTCGCCCTTGCGGCCCTCGAGCCAGGTGATGCGTTCGCGAACCTGGCGGTCGAGCTGGCGAAAATTCTGCTCGACCTGGCGAAAATCGGACAACAGGGCACGAGCGGTCTCGGCCATCTGCAGAAAGCGCTCCTTCAGCCGGGTACTGTCCATCAGACCCAGATCGCCGGCCCGGACCTGTTCGATTTCCTGATCAATCTCGTCGCGTCGGGCCTGGAGTTCGGCAATCCGGACCGCCGGATCGGTCTCAGTGCCACGAATGATCTGCTGCAGCAGGTCAAACACCGTCATCAGCCGCGATTCGGCGCCGATGAAGCCGGGTTGCTCCAGCCCGCTGAGCCAGCGAATGGCATTTTCGGCTGCTGGCGTCAGGTCATAATGGGCCTCGTCACTGTCAGTGGTGTAGTAACGGCGCAGCCAGGCCCTGCGGTCATCAGACCAGTTCTTGAGATATTCCAGCGCGGCCTTCGGGAACAACGTCTCGCCCCTGCCTTCTCGAATGTGCGCCAGGTGGTCCTCCAGACGGCTGCTCAACTCCCCCTCGGCAACGGCCCGCACATTGGGCTCAATGAAGGCCCGCTGAAAGAAACTGACCACCATCGGCGCATGATCCGCCTGCAGCAATCGCCACCCGGCATGCGCCTCGCGCAGGTTGTGCAGTTCATCGAAATCCATCGGCTGATTCTAACGCCGCTTGACTGGGTTGGGTGGTCGCAAGGCCTTTGCCACAAGCTCCTTGGTCTTGCATTTTCCTCCTGCTTTGTAACAACGAATAGCCGCGCCTGCATATCGCTGGCGTGGCGGTTTTCTGTGCTGTTCTGATATCCTTGCCAATCACTGCCAGCCTCGCCCCGAAACAGATCTTCGGGAGTCCGACGGCCACAGCGTTTCGGACAAAACCTGAAGAAGGCCCAGAATGAAATTTCAATCCTCGTTGCATCCACTTCTATTTTTGATCGTCGGTCTGTTGGCCGCCCCTTCGCCGGCGAAGGTACCGCTGGACCATGATGTTTACACGACCTGGAACCGGATCGAGACTCAGGCACTGAGCCATGATGGGCAGTGGGCCTTGTGGCGCATGGCCCCGGAACAGGCTGATGGCGTGCTGGTGGTGCGATCGACCGGGCTGGAGCGAGAATTTTGCATTGATCGCGGCAACGAGGCGCTGTTCAGCCATGACAGCCGTCATGTCGTTTTCTTGGTCGAACCGGGTTTTGCCGAAGCTCGCCAGGCAAAGGTGGAAGGGTTGCCGGATGAAGAGTTGCCTCAGTCGTCATTGGGTATCTTGTCGCTGGACGACGGTCGCGAGGTTCGCTACCAGCAGGTGAGATCCTTTGCTTTGCCGGAGGCCTCGGGTGACTGGGTCGCCTTTCTGCATGGTGTCGAGTCAGAGCCTGAAATGGAAGAGGCAGAGGAGGAAGAGCGGATCGAGGACGAGGGGGACGCGGCCGATGACTCCGACCAGGACGAGGCGTCAAAGCTCGGGACCACTCTGGTCATGCAGTCTCTGGCGTCGGAACTGCGCCAAGATATCAAGAATGTCAGCGATTACGCCTGGTCGCCTGATGGCACCAGGCTGGCAGTGATCCGGGTTGCTCCGGACGGGCAGGGCGATGGCGTCTGGCTGGTTGATCCTCAAAGTGGCGAGCAGAAAGCCATCGTCAGCGGTACCGGCAGGTACACAGCGTTGGTGTTTGACTCGAACAGTCAACGACTGGCTTTCCTTGGTCGCCGCGACAACGAAGAGCGCGCCGACCATGCCTACAGTCTTTTCTACTGGACCGAAGGCGCGGATCAGGCACGGGTGCTGGTCGATGAATCATCCGATTTCCTGGATGCTGGTTGGCATGTCAGCGAGCACCAGGAACCCTCGTTTTCCGATTCCGGTTCGCGCCTGTATTTTGGCACCGCGCCGGCACCAATCAGAATTCCTGACAATGAAGAGTTGCTGGACGACGAAGTCGTGCGCGTGGATATCTGGCATTGGCAGGATGAACAGTTGCAGCCAATGCAACTGGTTCAACTGGACGATGAGCGCAAGCGCAACTATCTGGCCGTTGCGCATCTGAACGACCAGTCACGCCTGGTCCAGCTCGGGCGCGTCGATATCCCTGAAATCGATATCGCCAATGGTGGCGATGCCCCGTTTGCCCTGGGTCTGGCTGATCGCAGTTACCGGGCAGAAATGTCGTGGGAGTTTCCCGGCTTTGCCGATGGCTGGCTGATCGATATCAATAGCGGGCAGGCGCGCCAGGTATTGACCCGGGTTCAGGACAAGCCGGTGATCTCGCCTGCAGGCGGTTATATCAGCTGGTGGGACAGGCACGAAGCCTCCTGGTCTGCCGTGCGCCTCAGCGATAACACGTTCATTGATCTGGGCTCGGCCATTGATGGTTCGCTTGATGACCATACCAATGACCGCCCTTTTGTTTCCAACCCTTACGCCAGCGGGTTATGGCTGGATGACGACAGCGGTTTCGTGATTCACGATCGGCATGATGTCTGGTTGGTCGATCCGGAAAATGCGGATCAACCGGTCAGCCTCAGTCAGGGAATCGGGCGCGAGCGCGGCTGGAATATTCGCCTGATCGATCTGGAACCGGACGAAGAGACCATCGACCCGGATCTGCCTCTGCTGGCCAGCGTGTTCGACGAACGGACGCGGGAGCACGGGTTCTATCAACTTCATCGCAACGGCGATACACCGGTTGAGCTGATCGTTTCGGGCCATCATTACGGCAATCCGATCAAGGCCGAAAATGCCGACCAGTTTATGTTCACGCGCGAGAACTTTGACGACTTCCCCAACCTCTGGGTCAGCACTCTCGACTTTGCCAACATGCAGCAGCTAAGCGATGCTAATCCACAACAGGCCGACTACCGCTGGGGTCAGGTGGAGTTGGTCGAGTGGGTTTCAAAAACCGGCGTTGACCACCAGGGCTTGCTGTACAAGCCGGAAAATTTCGATCCGGAGCGCGCCTATCCGATGATCGTCTACTTTTACGAGCGCGATTCCCACCGCCTTTATCGACACCGCGCGCCCGAAGCGCATCGCTCGGTCATCATCCCAACTTTTTACACCAGCAATGATTACGTGGTGTTCATGCCCGATATCTGGTACCGCGAGGGCTATCCGGGTGACAGCGCCATGGAAGCGATCATGCCCAAGGTGCATCATCTGGCTGAACAACCCTGGGTCAACGCTGACCGGATCGGCATTCAGGGCCATAGCTGGGCTGGCTACCAGATCGTCTACATGGTCACCCAGACCGACTTCTTTCGTGCCGCTGCCGGTGGCGCACCGGTGTCCAGCATGACCAGTGCCTACGGCGGCATTCGCTGGGAAACCGGCATGAGCCGCATGTTCCAGTACGAACGAACCCAGAGCCGCCT
>JBGTEC010000148.1:0-1988 GCA_041747995.1 Wenzhouxiangella sp. | reverse complement strand
GCGGCTCAAGGTGATGTCCAGCAGTTCGCGCAGGTCCGGCTCGTCATCGACCACCAGGGCGCGCATCTGGGTCATTCCATCTCCTCTTCTGACTCGTTTATCGAGCTTGTCAAGTTCGTGATCCTATCAGGCTGCGGCTTTTTTCGCTGAAGATTCGGTTTTGGTATTGCCTGAGGCATCGGGGCGCCGGAGCAATATTCTGAAGCACGCACCGGCATTTGGCACCTGTACGTACTCAAGTGGCGCCTGGTTGGCGTCGCAAAGCTGGCGGGCCAGGTACAGGCCCAGGCCGGAACCCTGCTTGTGGGTGGTAAAGAAAGGCTCAAAGACCTGCGAGCGCTTTTCGAGCGGGATCCCCGGACCATCATCAATTATATCGAGCGCCATTTCGCGGTGTCCACGAATCGGACTGACCCGCAGGGTGATGATCGGGAGGCGGTCTTCGGAGCGCCTGGCATGCTTGAGCGCATTTTCCATCAGGTTCCAGACCGCCTGGGTAAGCTGACCCGGATCGATCAGCACCATGATCGCCGCAGATGGTGCTTCCACGCAGACCTGATTCTCGGGAAGTTTGTGATAGCGTCGGAATTCAGTGGCCAGCTTTCGGGTCCAGGCCACCAGGTTGACCGGCTCGACCCGGGCACGTTCACGCCGGGACAACTTCAGAACGTTTTCAACAATATCGTTCATTCGGGTCGAATGATTGAGAATCATGTTGACCAGCTTCCGATCGGCCGGGGTCAACTCCCCGGATTCTCCCAGCAATTGGCCCGCATGGCTCAGGGCGCCAAGCGGGTTCCTGATTTCGTGGGCGATTGAGGCAGACAGTCGAGCCAGCGAAGCCTGGGCCATGTCGCGCGCCCGGCGACTGATCACCGAGGTGTCTTCCAGAAAGATCAGGGTCACCTCACTGTTGAGCCCGGGCATGGCCAACATGCGTGGTACAACCGCCACCTGGGTGGCCTGGAGCAGCAGTCCTTCCTCTTCCGACTTGCCGGTCCGGCGCCACCGTTCCAGCCGTTCCGACAGTGGGGGTGAAATCACCCTCAAATTGCGCTCACCTACCGGCGGATTGCCCAGCAGATACCAGGCGGCCTCGTTGGTCTGGCGGATTTTGTAGTTGGAGTCAACAACCAGCACACCTGATCGCATGCGATGGATGATCAGTTCATTGATCTGTTCAAGGCTGGCCAGATCGAGGCCGCGTCGCTCGGCCAGCAGTTGGTACTCGCGTCCCCAGCGCCCAAGCAGAGAACAGCCCAGTGCGGTGACAAATGCGGCAATACCGTACAGCGCGGCTTGAACCGCTACGGCGGTACCCGGCGTGGTCGGGCCTGCGACCATGGCGTCGATCACCAGGCCGATGGTGACCAGGCTGGCAAAAAGCAACGCGGTGCGCAGCGAAAGCAACAATCCGGCGACGCCGACGGTAAACAGGAGCAGGATAACCATCCCGCTTTCGATGCCGCCGAAGCAATGCAGGATGATGCTGATGATGATCAGGTCTGTCGCCAGCGAGAACGAGGCCAGATCCTGGGCGGGAATGGTTTTTCGCAGGTGGACGATCAGAAACACCAGAGTGGCGCCCAGATAGGTGAACGCGGCAGCCTGGGTCATGAGGACCTTGTATGTCGGCACCAGGGCACCAGTCAGCGGGCTCAGGGCAATAATGACCAGCATCGGGGCCAGAATCATGCGCAAGCCGTTGATGTAATGCAGGGCGCGGCGAACGATACCATCGTCGGCAACGAGTGAAGTGCGCACTTTCAAGTTATTCTCCAGTCAGCCTTTTATTGCAGTCTTGTTTTTGGCCATTGGGCGGACTCCCCGCGACCCGCGCCGGCACACTATGGATCCCCCCCACACAGTATACTGCTGAAAGGCAGTTTGATAATTAGTGACTTCTGATCCAGAATACGCCGGTTCCGGGGAAATGTCATATTCCACTCCCTTTCTTTTCGAATTGGTAAACAGCATCACAATCAAGG
>JBGTEC010000147.1:0-13619 GCA_041747995.1 Wenzhouxiangella sp. | reverse complement strand
CTCGCTGCTGGAAAACTCGGCAAGGGCGGAGCTGCGGCCCCCCAAGGTGTTGAATTCGCTGAATCTTAGGAAGAAACCGCGCGACACGCCATCATCGGTCCAGTAGGGGTTGAGGTAATTGACGCTGGCCTGGGTTGTGATCCGGCTTTTCTGCAGGGAAGCGCCGACCTGTCTGCCGGTGCCAAGGAAGTTGCTTTGCTCGACCGAGATCTGACCGATGACGCCCTGGAATTGGGAGAAGCCAATACCAACCTGGAAGCTGCCGGAGGCTACCTCTGTAACGTTGACCATGATGTCGATCTGGTCGTCGGAGCCCTCGACCGGGATGGTCTCGATGTTGACGTTATCGAAAAAGCCGAGGCGCTGCAGGCGAAGCCGGGAGCGGTCGATGGCGTTCTGCGAGAACCAGGCACCTTCAAACTGACGCATTTCACGGCGAAGGACCTCGTCCTTGGTTTGGGTATTACCCCTGAAATCGATTCGACGCACGTAGACCCGGTGCCCGGGTTCGATGAAGAAGTTGAGTTCCACCTCGCGGTTTTCCCGATCGACCCGCGGGATTGGATTAATGTTGGCAAACGCATAGCCAACGTTAGCCAGCAGGGCTGAAATACGTTCCATGCTCTGCTCAAGGTCGCGGCGTGAGAATGTGTCGCCGGCCTCAATCCGCATCAACAGCCGAAGGGTTTCTTCCGGCATGATCAGGTCGCCGGTGAAGATGACATCGCTGACGGTAAAGACCTCCCCTTCCCGAATGTTGGCGGTGACAAAGATTTCCTTCAGGTTCGGGCTGATCGAAACCTGGGTGGATTCGATGGCAAAGTCGATATAGCCACGATCCATGTAAAAAGAGCGCAGCTCCTCAAGGTCGCCGGCGACCCGTTCCCGCGTGTACTGGTCGCGGTTCCTCCAGAAAAACAGGCCGCGGGTGGTGTGGGTCTCAAAATTGTCACGCAGTTCCCGTTCGCTGAAGCTCTCGTTACCGACGATATTGATGTGGCGGATCCGCGCCTGATCGCCTTCGGACACGACAATCGACAAATCTACCCTGTTTCGCTCCAGGGTCGTGACGCGGGGGTCAACACTCACGCTGTAGTGGCCACGTGAGTAGTACTGGCGAATCATTTCCTGCTGAACCCGGTCGATTTCAAGCTGATTGAAAATCTCCCCTTCAGCAATGCCGACCGCCGCCAGCGCCGGCATCAGGTCATCTGTGGCGATTTGCCGGTTACCGTCAATGCGGATCGATGATATAGCCGGCCGCTCCGTCACGCCGATGATCAGAACGCCATTTTCTCGTTCAAGCCAGATGTCGCTGAAAAATCCGGTCCGATAGAGATCGCGAATCGTACTGCGCGCCAGAGATGGCGTCAGTTCATCGCCAACCTCAACAGGACTGAAGCTGAAGACAGTGCCTTCGGATATCCGCTGCAAGCCATCAACCCGAATATCGGTGACGCGAAAAGTTTCGGCTGCGACCTGGTTAGAGGCAAAAATCAGGAGCAGCAGTAGACAGAGCTTTTTCATGGAAAACCTTGTTGTCCGTTCACGGCGACTCTCCGGCTGGTGGAGAGCCGACGCAGTTTAGGTGATCAATCGTAATATATCGTTAAAAACGGCCAGCCCCATCAGGCTGACCACCAGCAACAGGCCAACGTACTGGCCGACAATCTGGGTGCGCATTGAAACAGGAGAACCCTTGATGAGTTCAATAAAATAGTACATCAGGTGGCCGCCGTCCAGCATCGGGATCGGCAGCAGGTTGATGATCGCCAGCGATAGGCTGATCCACCCCAGAAAAAACAGGAACCGAGAAAACCCCAATCGGGCCGACGAGTGTGCCATCCTGGCGATGGTGATCGGACCCGACAGGTTGCTCAGTGACGCCGAGCCGGTCACCATGCGACCCAGAATGCCGAGGGTCGCCGTGGTCAGACGCCAGGTCTCGCCAGTGGCTTCGCCCAGAGCGGCGATCGGGCCGAGTTGAAGGATGGTGAACATCCGATCGAACTGGTCTTGCAGCTCAGGGCCTGGTTCGGGCTCCTGGATTCCGATGACAGGTCGGCCCTGCTGTACTTCCGGGGTGACGTCAAAGCTCAATTGGCGACCATTCCGCGCGACTTCAATCGCCAGTGATTGCGGCGTGCCGGCCTCATTCAGCGCCAATTCGGGAATCAGGCGGGCGACGTCACGCCAGCCAAAGACCTCATGACTGTTGATGGCCGCTATTCGGTCTCCGGGGGTGATGCCTGCGGCTGCCGCTGGCGTGCCTGCGGCGACTTCGCCAATAAGGGCAGGCAGGTCGGGACGCCAGGGTTCGAGCCCAAGGTAGTCCAGCGTGTTCTCTTCGCGGAAAGTCGGCCCGACCCGGTCCAGAGGCAGTCTCACCTGCCTTCGCAGTCCGTCCAGGTCTTCCACTTCAACGGTGACCGGGCGTCGATCGAGTGCTGCCGGCATCAGGCCAAGCAGGGCGTGGGTCCAGGTCTCTGTCCGGCGCTGATCGACGGCAACGATCAGGTCCTGCTCGCGCAGGCCGGCTTCGGCGGCCAGGCCGGTGGTTGGGCCAAGCACGGGGCGGGTCTCGGGAATGCCGACAACAAACATCAGCCAGAAAGCGGCAACGGCGAAAACCAGGTTGAATACTGGCCCGGCAGCGACGATGGCAATACGTTGACCAATGGGCTTGCCATTGAAGGCCTGATCCCGCTCCTCCGGAGCGACCGGGCCTTCGCGTTCGTCCAGCATCTTGACGTAGCCGCCCAGCGGGATGGCGGCAATCCGATATTCCGTTCCGTCGGCACCGGTTCGCGACCATAGCGCGCGTCCAAAGCCGATCGAAAAGCGCAGTACCTTTACCCCACAGCGGCGGGCGACCCAATAGTGCCCGAACTCATGAAATGTGATGAGCAGGCCGAGGGCCACGATCAGCCAGAAAATTGGACCAATAATTTCCATCATCAGGTATGTTTCGGCAGCAAAGCCGCACACAGCGACCGGGGCAAGGATTGCCTTGGTATTGTATCGGCAACGGAACGTGGATTTGGTTCGATTACTGGCCCCACAATGCAATGGCCAGGGCGAAAAAAGGCAGCGCGGCGCCCAGGCTGTCGAAGCGGTCAAGGATGCCACCATGGCCCGGCAGCAGGTTCGAGGTGTCCTTCATTTGCCGTTGGCGCTTGAGCAGGCTGATGAAAAGGTCGCCGCCCATGGAAATGATCGCCAGACCGCCGGCAAGAATACCTGCCACGATGGGCGGAAAGGGGCTGTGCGGCATGACGGCGGCGAGCGCTGCGGTCAGGACGATGGCGCCCAGCAGGCCGCCCAGTGCGCCGGAACGGGTCTTGCCCGGGCTGATTGAAGGCGCCAGCTTGGGTCCACCGACTTTCCGGCCAGTGAAATAGGCGCCGATGTCGGCCGCCGCAATGATGATCATCAGCATCAGCACAGCCCAGGGTGAGACCGACTGGATCCAGCTCAGGGCCAGCCATGCGGCCAGCAGTACCACCGCCATCACACCAAGCTTGCACAGGGTGGAGCCGAGAGACTCGGCTCGCCCCAGACCGGGCCTCGCCAGCCAGGCCAGCAGAACGAGCCAGAGCAGGCAGGCTGGCAGCAGGTAAGCAATGATTCGGGCCGGATCGTGAACAATCCAGATCAGGGCGGCAAGCAATAACAGCAAAACCGCAAACCCGTTCCGCAGCCAGTTGTTTTGAATGCCGCTCAACCGGGCGCCTTCCCAACCGCCGATGCCAAGCAGCAGGATTGCCACCAGCGCAGCGAAGGCCGGCGGGCTCAGGGTAAACAGGGCGCCCAGTCCGATCAGGGCGATCAGCACTGCGGTGAGGACCCGGGTTTTAAGCACTTTTGACTTTGCCCAGGCCACCGAAGCGGCGCTCACGACTGGCAAAGTCTTCCAATGCAGCCTCGACATGCTCAGCGGCGAAGTCCGGCCACAGCACATCGGTAAAATACAGCTCGGTGTAGGCCAGTTGCCAGAGCAGGAAGTTGGATAGTCGCCGCTCGCCGCCAGTGCGAATCAGCAAGTCAGGCGCCGGGACGTCATAAAGCGAAAGGTAGTTGTGGAAGGTTTGCTCGTCGATCTGTTCGAGGTCCAGGTCACCGGACTGGACGCGCCGGGTCAGCTCCCGGGCAGCATTCAGAATATCGGCCCGACCGCCGTAGTTGACTGCCACATTGAGAAGCAGTTCGTCGTTCTTTTCCGTTCGTCGTTCGGCCCGACTCATGCCATCGCGCAACGCGCGATTGAACGCTGTGCGGTCGCCAATGAACCGGATACAGACGCCGTGCTCATCCAGTTCGCGAACTTCCCGGGTCAGGGCCCTCATGAACAGGTCCAGCAACTGGCGAACCTCCACTGTCGGGCGGCTCCAGTTTTCGCTGGAGAACGCGTAAACCGTCATATGCCGGATCTTGTGGGTCATGATCGCCTCGACCGCGCGCTTGAGCGCCTCACTGCCGGCCTGGTGGCCCTGGGAACGCGGTTTGCCCTGGCGCTGGGCCCAACGACCATTGCCATCCATGACGATGGCAACATGCTGTGGCAGGGTGGGGATGGCGGTCACCCTCAGATTTCCATCAACTCCCGCTCTTTGGCGCCGACCAGTTCGTCGACCAGGCCGACAAATTGATCGGTCAGCTGCTGAACGGTTGTTTCGCCGCGTCGCACATCGTCCTCGGACAGCTCTTTTTCCTTGAGAAAATCCTTGAGCTGGTTGTTGGCATCGCGACGGATGTTGCGGATCGCCACCTTGGCCTGCTCGCCTTCGGAATGGACGATCTTGACCAGTTCTGTGCGGCGCTGTTCAGTCAGTGCCGGTAGAGGTACGCGAATGTTGACGCCCGAGGTGGCCGGGTTGAGACCGAGATCCGAGGTCATGATGGCCTTTTCAACCTTCTGCACCATGGACTTGTCAAACGGCACCACGCTGAGCGTGCGCGCGTCCTCGGCGCTGATGTTGGCCACCTGGTTCAGTGGCACTTCGGAGCCGTAGTATTCGAGCGTGATGTGTTCGAGCAAGCTGGGGTGTGCGCGCCCGGTACGGATCTTGGCCAACTCGCTTTTAAGCGAATCGATGCTCTTGCCCATTCTGGACTCTGCATCTTTTTTAATGTCATTCAGCATGGTTCACCTCGTTGTTGATCGCCTGTTGCGGCTGCAAACCCGCCGATTGTAGCCTCCGCGGCTAGCGGACGCACCACTGCTTCAACTGACCAGGGTGCCGATATCCTCTCCGGTGATCAGCCGTTGCAGGTCCCCGGCACGGTTCAGGTCGATGATCCGGATCGGCATCGACTGGTCACGACACAATACGATGGCGTTGGTGTCCATGACAGCCAGTTTGCGTTCGATCACCTCATCGTAACCAATTCGATTGTAGCGCTCCGCGGTGTTGTCGATCTTGGGGTCGGCAGAATAGATGCCATCGACCTTGGTGGCCTTGATCATCAGGTCGGCCCCGATCTCGATGGCGCGCAAGCTGGCAGCGGTGTCGGTTGTGAAAAAGGGGTTGCCGGTGCCGGCCGCGAAAATAACCGCACGGTTTTTTTGCAGGTGCCGGATGGCACGCCGCCGGATATAGTCTTCGCAGACTTCGCGTACCGAAATAGCCGACATCACCCGGGTGGTAACACCGGCCCGCTCCAGCGCGTCCTGCAGTCCCAGGGCGTTCATGACGGTCGCCAGCATCCCCATATGGTCACCGGTGATGCGGTCGATTCCGGAGGCGGCCAGGCCCTTGCCCCGGAAGATGTTGCCGCCGCCGATGACGATGCCGATCTGAACTCCGGCGTCGACGACCGCGGCCACCTCGCGCGCTATGCGCGAGCTGACCTTGGGGTCGATGCCATAGTCCAGTTCACCCAGCAGGGCTTCACCGCTGACCTTAAGCAGAATTCGTTGATAAACCGCTTTCGCCATTTCGGTGTTCCCGTGTTGTTGTCGAAGGGTGAATGGACCCTGGTCAGTCGAGCGTCTTCAGCTACCGCGGGCCTGTTGCATGACCTCGGCGGCAAAATCGCTTTCTTCCTTTTCGATGCCTTCGCCAACTTCCAGCCGGACAAACGAATCGATCGCCGCGCCCTGGTCCTTGAGCAGCTTGCCGACCGTGATATCGCCATCCTTGACGAACGGCTGGCCAGTCAGAGTGATTTCAGCCAGATGCTTTTTCAGGCGACCGGCGACCATCTTTTCAATGATATCGGCCGGCTTGCCACTGTCGGCGGCCTGGGCTATCAGAATTTCCTTCTCTTTCTCCATCACGTCGGCCGGCACATCGGCCACGTCGCGATAAGCCGGGTTGAGCGCGGCAATGTGCATGGCAATATCGCGGGCCAGGTCTTCATCGCCACCCGTCAGGGCAACCATGACGCCGATGCGGCCACTGTGAATATAGCTGCCGATCACGCCCTTGCCGGCCTCCAGGCGAGCCATGCGACGAACCTGCACGTTTTCGCCGATCTTGGAAACCAGTTGCTGGCGTGCATCTTGGACCGTGTCACCACTGGACATGGGCGAGGCAATGACCGCCCCGATGTCTTCGGCGTTCAGCGCCAGGCTGGCAACTTCTTCGGCAAAACGGCGGAAGTTGTCGTCCTTGGCGACGAAGTCGGTCTCACAGTTGATCTCGACCAGTACGGCCCGGCTGCCCTGGGAGGCATGCGCGATCGTGCCTTCGGCCGCGACCCGTCCTGCCTTTTTGTCAGCCTTGGCCAGGCCTGACTTGCGCAGATGCTCAATGGCCGCATCCATGTCGCCGCCGGTCTCGACCAGCGCTTTCTTGCACTCCATCATGCCGGCGCCGGTGCGCTCGCGGAGTTTCTTGACTTGTGCTGCAGTAATGCTCATGGGTCCGAATTCCTTACAAATTGATGCCGTGGAAAATGCGCTGTCTCAAGAAGCCTTGTCCGCTGCCTTGGCGGCAACCTTCTTTTTCTTGACGGCTTTTTTCTTGCTCACCTTTTTCGCTGCCGGCTTGGGTGCAGCCTCTGCGTCCGCTGCATCTTTCGATGCTGCCTCCTTCGGTGCTGCGTCCTTATCAGTCTTCGGGGCTTCTTCAGCCGGTGCCGAGGCCTTGTCACTGACTGCCTTTTTGGCTTCGGCCGGCTTTTCGACGACCTCTGCTACCTCGGCTGCCACTTCAGCATCGCTGGTCTCGCCAGCCTCGACGGATTCCTGCACTTCCTCGCCTGCCGGAGCAGCCGGCTTCTTCTGGGCGGTTTTCTTGGTCACCTTGGAAGCCGTCTTCTTCTTGGCTGCAGCGCGCTTGCTGGCTTGCTCGTCAGCGCTGACTTCGATCGGATTGCCTTCGGCGTCCAGTTCGACGAATTCGTTGGCATCGCCGGTCGGTACCGGTGCCGAAGCGCGGCCTTCCAGGATGGCGTCGGCCGCCAGCTGGGCGTAAAGGCGAACCGATCGGATGGCATCATCATTGCCCGGAATCACGTAGTCGATCTTTTCCGGAGAATGGTTGGTATCGACCACGGCGATTACCGGGATCTTCAGCTTGCGCGCCTCGGCGACGGCAATGGATTCGTGGCCGACATCAATGACGAAAATGGCGTCAGGCAGGCCGTTCATGTCCTTGATCCCGCCCAGGCTGCGCTCCAGCTTGTCGCGTTCGCGGGTCAGCTGAAGAACTTCCTTCTTCACCAGCTTCGCGAAGCTGCCATCGCTTTCCATCTGCTCGAGCTCTTTGAGGCGAGTGATTGACTGGCGCACGGTGCGGAAATTGGTCAGCATGCCGCCGAGCCAGCGGTGCGACACGAACGGACTGTTGCAGCGCGCGGCTTCTTCGGCAATCGACTGTCCGGCGGCGCGCTTGGTGCCGACAAACAGAATGGTGCCGCGACGGCTGGCCATGCGACTCATGAAATCAAGTGATTCCTTGAGCAGCGGCAGGGTCTTTTCGAGGTTGATGATGTGGATCTTGCCCCGGGCGCCGAAGATGTACGGCTCCATCTTGGGGTTCCAGTAACGGGTCTGGTGACCGAAGTGCACGCCTGCTTCAAGCATCTGGCGCATGGTGACATTGGGCATTGGATCATCCTTATGATCTGTGGACGCAGCGCATGCCGGCGCATTTCAAATGCGGCGTGTGGCGAAAAGTGCTTTGTCCGGGGTTTGAGCCTCCGCTGATCCCATGCCTGCGAACCGTTGTCGGATTGAAAATCCCGAGGAATTTCCGAAGCCGACGCAGGCAACCCCGCGGCCATGTGACGATCAGCGTGTGTATTGACTTCGCCGCACAAGCAGCAAAGCCGGTTAATTGTAACTTAAAAGCGGTGAAAGGTAAAAGGTAAAACGATTTTTCTCCCTTTCACCTTTCACCTTTTACCTTTATACCTTTTTACCCTGGATCCGGCTCCGCCGGATCCAGTACCGTATCTCGGGCTTCGGGCCGGGTTTCAGGCCAGTCGAGGGTGTAGTGCAATCCCCGGCTTTCCTTGCGGGCCCGGGCCGAGCGGATGATCAGGTCGGCGACCAGCGCGAGGTTGCGCAACTCGATCAGGTTGGCGCCGATCTTGTAATTGGCGTAATAGTCATGAATTTCCGATTGCAGCAGGTCGATGCGGTGGGCGGCGCGCTGCAGGCGCTTGTCGGTGCGCACGATGCCGACGTAATCGCGCATCGTGCGGCGCAGTTCATCCCAGTTGTGGGAAATGACCACGTCTTCGTCCGAATCGGTGACCTGCGACTCGTCCCAGGCTGGCGCGGCCGACGGCCGGGCAACGGTGTCAATTGACCGGGCGATTTCGGCGGCGGCGGCATGACCGAAAACCAGGCATTCGAGCAGTGAGTTGCTGGCCAGCCGGTTGGCCCCGTGCAGGCCGGTCCAGGCGCACTCGCCGACGGCGAACAACTGATCGACATCGGTCTGGCCATGCAGGTCGGTCGGAATGCCGCCGCAGGTGTAATGGGCGGCCGGCACCACCGGGATTGGCATGGTGCGAATGTCGATGCCGAATTCGCGACAGCGCCTGAGGATGGTCGGAAAATGCTGCTCGAGAAAGGTGGCCGGGCGATGGCGGATGTCGAGGTAAACGCAATCGATGCCCAGGCGCTTGATCTCGTGATCGATGGCGCGGGCGACGATATCACGGGGCGCGAGTTCGGCACGCGGGTCGAAGCGGTCCATGAAGGCTTCACCGTCGGGCAGTCGCAGGATCGCCCCTTCGCCGCGCAGGGCCTCGCTGATCAGAAAGGATTTGGCCAGTGGATGATGCAGACAGGTGGGATGGAACTGGTTGAATTCCATGTTAGTCACGCGGCAGCCGGCACGCCAGGCCATGGCAATGCCGTCGCCGCTGGCGCCATCGGGATTGCTGGTGTACAGCCAGGCTTTGCTGGCCCCGCCCGTGGCCAAGACCACAACCCGGGCCGACAGGCTCTCGACCCGGTCCGTCTGACTATTGAACAGGTAGGCGCCGGTACAACGGGCCGGTTGGGCCTCCCGGTCAATGATCAGGTCGACGGCATAGCGCTGTTCCAGCATTCGGATATTCGGTCGTCGACGGGCATGGTCAGCCAGACAGTCGCCCAGCGCCTTGCCGGTGGCATCGGCCGAGTGAATCACCCGCCGGTGACTGTGACCCCCCTCGCGGGTCAGGTGCCAGCCTCCATCCTGGTGACTGAATTCCATACCCAGCTCTTTCAGCCACTCGATCATTGCCGGACCCTGCTGAACCGTGAAATCCACGACATCGACCTGGCACAAGCCGGCCCCGGCGGTGATTGTGTCCCGGCGGTGTTCGTCAATCGAATCTTGCTCATCCAGCACGGCCGCGATACCGCCCTGGGCGTACCAGGTGGAGCCATTGTTTACCGCGCCCTTGCTGACCACGGCAATCGATAGCGATTGCGGAAGTCGCAGGGCCAGTGCCAGACCGGCGGCTCCGCTGCCGATCACCAGAACGTCGACACTCTTATGCAGTGGCATGGATCACACTTCAACAGAACGAGGCGCGTATTGTCCCTCTTTTCGATTCGGTCCAGGCAGCACTTTGGCTGGCGGGGCGCTTACAATGTCGGTTGACCATTGTTGAGAGCCCTTTAGCGTGGAGTTGCTGAGCGCCTACCAGTTCCTGTCACTGGACCATCTGCCGCTCCGTCGCGAGCGGATGCGGGTGCGCGCCGGTGAGTTGGGACTGCTGGGTACGGTTCTGCTGGCCGAGGAAGGCATCAACTTCAGTCTCGGTGGTCGGCCCGGATCGGTCCAGGCCTGGGTCGACTGGCTTGGTGAGGAACAGGGCATCGACCGGCTGGTGGTCAATCGCCAGGTCGTCGAGCATGTGCCCTTCCTGCGCCTCCGGGTTCGGGTCCGGCCAGAGATCATCACTTTCGACCCGGCGCTCAAACCGGCCGAGTTAGCCACTGGCACGGCCCTGGACCCGTTTGCCTGGCATCAGTTGCTTCAGGGCTCGAACGTCCAGCTGGTCGACACCCGCAACCAGTACGAGGTCGAACTTGGTACCTTTCGCGGTGCCGTTGACCCGGAGACCGACACTTTCACCGAATTTCGCGACTGGGCGTTGAGCAACCTGGAACGGGACCGGCCGGTGGCCATGTTCTGCACCGGCGGTGTCCGCTGCGAGAAAGCCAGCGCCTGGCTGCTGGCCAACGGCTATGATCAGGTTTACCAACTCGAAGGCGGCATCCTGAATTACATGCGCGCCATTACGGCTTCAGAGTCGCTGTGGGAGGGAGAATGCTTCGTGTTTGACGATCGGGTCAGTGTTGATCATCATTTGCAGCCGGTCGGTCGGCCGGTTTGCGCCAATTGCCGCCTGCCGGTGCCCGGCCTGCATGAAGACGGCATGCCGCCGGTAACCGAGCACGGCGGCTGCGGCCTGTGCGATGAGCAGTTCACGCCCGCCCGGCTGGCTGGCCTGCGCGAACGGGTTCGCCAGATCGCGCTGGCACGGTCTCGTGGCCAGAACCACCTGGGGCCGCAGTCGGCTGACGAGGCTCACCGCGAGGACGCCTCCGGATGAGCGAGCCTGAGGTGATCGAACCCGAGGTGATCGAACACGCATTGCCGCCGCATTGGCTGCCCGATGCCATGATCGGGACCTGGAATTTCCTCGCCGCCTATCCGATCGTACTGGCCCTGGCCGTCGTTATTTTCGGCATCGGCCTGGCCGTCATTGGCCGCGGCGTCGTGCTCCACTGGGGCAACAAGCTGACATCGGGTGATCCGGCCGGCCTGGACACCCAGTTGCTGCGGATCGTGGCCAATGTCGCCTCACTTCTGTTGGGCTATACCGTCCTGGTGCTGGCGATACAGGTAGTGGGTTTCAGCGAGCGGGTCGAGCAGGTCATCATCCGCATCATCTTGAGCCTGTTGATCCTGCGCCTGATGAAATCGGCGATGCGCGCCAGCCATATCGGTTTGAGCATTCTTGGCCGGGTTCGCGACCGCTACGCGATCGTCGAAGAACGCACCATTCCCCTGTTTGATCTGATTTTCACCATTCTGATCGTCGGCATCATTGCCTATGCCCTGCTGATGGTCTGGGATATCGACCCGACCGCCTGGCTGGCCTCGGCCGGTGTCATTGGCATCGCGGTCGGCTTTGCCGCCCGCGATACCCTGGCCAACCTGTTCGCCGGGTTTTTCATCATCGCCGATGCCCCCTACAAGCTTGGCGACTATATCGTTCTCGACACCGGCGACCGGGGCGAAATCACCAAGGTGGGCATTCGCTCCACCCGCCTGCTGACCCGTGACGATGTTGAAATCATCGTACCGAACTCGGAAATGGCCAACGCCAAGATCTACAACGAGTCCGGCGGGCGCTGGGTCAAATTCCGCATTCGTCTGAAGATCGGGGTGGCCTACGGATCCGACGTCGAAGCAGTCGTCGATCTGGTCGAGCGGGTCGCCAAGGAGCATGAAACCGTTTGCGATGATCCGGAGCCACGCGTGCGCATGCGCGGTTTTGGCGATTCCAGCCTGGATTTCGAGTTGCTGTGCTGGGTCAACCACCCGTCGGAGCGCGGCCTGGTCACTCACGAGCTGTACATGAAGGTCTACAAGGAACTTGGCCGGGCGAAGATCGAGATTCCATTCCCGCAGCGCGACATCTGGGTACGCGATGCGGGCTTGCCGGCGACGGAGGAGAGCGTCGATTGAGGTCGGTGCGGAGGTAGGAGGTCTGTGCGGGAGACCGAAGACGGGAGACGATGCGGCGGGATACGAGAGGCTTCGTTCAACCGTAGGTCAGGGTCGCACCCCCGACGGACATAGCTGGGCCCAGGAAAGAGTCCTTTCCTGAAGTCCATATCTGGCCTTCAGGCAAATCCGGCGCGAGCAAAGGCCGCAAACTTATCGATCGCGATGTCGCTGCTCTCACCGCCTCGTCGGCGATATTCGACGATGTCGTTGTCGAGTCCGCGATCACCAATCACCAGGGCATGAGGGATGCCGATCAGTTCGGCGTCGGCGAACATCACGCCCGGGCGCTGGTTGCGGTCGTCCATCAGGACATCAAGTCCGGCGGCGCGTAGCTCGGTATAGAAGCGCTCGGACAACTCGCGTACCCGGTGTGATTTCTTGCCATTGAGCGGCAGGATGACCAGGTCGAACGGGGCAATGGCCTCGGGCCAGATGATGCCGTTGTCGTCATGGTTCTGCTCGATCGCGGCCGCGACAATGCGCGAAACACCGATGCCGTAACAGCCCATGGCCGGGTGGATGCCGCGGCCGTGCTCGTCCATCACCACGGCGTTCATGGCCTCGGAATACTTGCAACCCAACTGAAAGATATGGCCGACTTCGATGCCGCGAATCAACGCCAGGTTACCCGAGCCGTCGGCAGCCGGATCGCCCGGCACGACATTGCGCAGGTCGGCTGTTTCCGGGCAGGAGGTGTCGCGGTCCCAGTTGATGCCGAAATAGTGCTTGTCCTCGATGTTGGCGCCAGCGCCAAAATCACTCATCAGCGCCACCTGACGATCAACTATGCAGGGAATGGGCAGGTTGACCGGCCCCAGGCTGCCGGGGCCGGCGCCGATCACCTCGCGGATTTCCTCTTCAGTTGCCATGCGCAGTGGCGCGGCGACCTGGGGCAGTTTTTCGGCCTTGACCGAGTTGAGCTCATGATCGCCGCGAATCAGCAGGGCGACGAATTCATGACCTGAATCTTCGCTCGCCTCGACCACCAGGGTCTTGACGGTCTTTTCGATCGGCAGGTCGAATTGGGCGACCAGTTCGGCAATGGTCTTGGCATCAGGCGTGTCGACAAGGCGCATGTCCTCGGCCGGGACGGCGCGCTCGCCTACTGCCACCGCCTCGGCCTGCTCCACGTTGGCCGCGTACGGCGAGCCCGGCACATGGGCAATCTGATCCTCGCCCGAATCAGCCAGCACATGAAATTCATGGCTGACCGCCCCGCCAATGGCGCCGGAGTCGGCGGTGACCGCCTTGAACTCAAGCTGCAGGCGTTCAAAGATTTTCGTGTAGGTGGCGAACATGACCTGGTAGAAGCGGTCCAGGCAGTCCTCGTCGACATGAAACGAATAGCCGTCCTTCATCAGGAATTCGCGTGCCCGCATCACGCCGAAACGCGGCCGGATCTCGTCGCGGAATTTCGACTGAATC
>JBGTEC010000146.1:0-4766 GCA_041747995.1 Wenzhouxiangella sp. | reverse complement strand
GAGAAGGGCCAGCTCTCCTGCCAACCCGCGGTTTTCTATCTCGTTGACGACGAATGGTAGCCAGGGCTCGGCCCGCTCGATGGCTGTCAGCAGATTCTGCGGATGTTCGGCATACTGTCGGGCCCAGTGGCTGGAAGCTGCATCGGCGGGGCAGTCGGCAAGAACCATCCGCGCAGCCAGCGTCGACCACGGATCGCTTTTAGCCGTGCCCGTCGGTTGCGCCTGGCCCAGGCAGGCCATGGCCAGTGCAACAAGCCCGGCTGCAAACTTCAGAACTGTCATTAATTCCCCTTTTTTTGAAGCTGGTGGCGATCAAGCCACCGGCCCGCCTTCGCGCAGGCGTAGCTTGACCCTGATTTTGCATGAAACGGCGGCGGTTTTCCAGGCGCGGCAAAGCGCCAGCCCGATGCGGTCTGCTGGATGTCACAATATCGCCGACCGGGATATAAGCGAAAGAGTCAATCTTTGAAGAAACTGATCATAATCGGCAGCGTATGGCCTGAGCCCAACTCGTCGGCCGCAGGAACGCGAATGGTGCAGTTGATCGAACTGTTTCAAGTGATGGGCGCGAAGGTCACCTTCGCCAGCGCGGCCACTCTTTCGGAACACCGCGCCGACCTTGCCGGCATGGATGTGGATGAAGTGGGCATCCGGCTCAATTGCAGCAGTTTCGATGCCTGGTTGTTGGCTGAGCAGCCTGACGCGGTGCTGTTCGACCGTTTTATCACCGAAGAGCAATTCGGCTGGCGGGTGGCCAGGACCTGTCCGGCGGCGCTGCGCCTCGTCGACACCGAGGACCTGCACAGCCTGCGTGCCGCCCGCTGGCAGCGTTTGAAGGAGATGAAGAATCTACGATCGAACGAGGCTGCGCGACAGGCGGTCGGGCCGGTGCTTGAAGCGCCGGATGCCCTTTACCGGACAATGGCTGATGGCGATCTGGCCTTGCGTGAAATCGCCTCGATCTATCGCAGCGACCTGAGTCTGATGATCTCGGAATTCGAGATGAGCCTGTTGCAGGAACAGTTCGGGATCCCGGCCGGCTTGTTGCATTACCTGCCCCTGTTCGCCGAGACTGGAGACCAGCCGGGCTTGCCGTTTCTGCAGCGCACCCACTTCATCAGCATCGGCAATTTCCGTCATCCGCCCAACTGGGATGCCTGCCTGTGGCTGAAGCATCATTTGTGGCCGGCGGTTCGGGCGCGTATGCCCAACGCCGAACTGCACCTTTACGGTGCTTATCCAACGCCGAAAGCCAGCGCATTGAACAATCCGGATCAGGGTTTTCGAGTCAAGGGCTGGGCGGCCGATGCCCATGCTGTCATGAGTCGAGCGCGGGTTTGCCTGGCGCCGCTGCGCTTTGGCGCCGGCATCAAGGGCAAGCTGCTCGATGCCATGGCGTGCCTGACGCCAAGTGTCACGACATCAATTGGCGCCGAGGGCATGCACGGTGATATGTCATGGCCAGGTTGTGTCGCCGACGATGGCCAGACCTTCGTCGAGGCCGCCGTGAGACTTTACCAGGACGAAGCGCACTGGTCGGAAGCCCAGCAGCACTGTCGACCCTTGTTGACCGAGCGCTTTGAACGAACTTCATTTGCCGATGATTTCCAGCGCCGCATCGAGCGAGCGATCCGCCAGCTCGATGATCACCGGCGGGTCAATTTCATCGGCGCCATGCTCAACCACCACCAACACCGCAGCACCCAGTACATGAGCCAGTGGATTGAGGCGAAAACCCGGGGAGAGGGGGAGAGGGAAGACGGGAGAGGGTAAAGACAAAAAAAGCCGGCCCTGTTCAGGGCCGGCATGACGTTCCAAGGTTCAAGGTTGCCGGATCAGCTTTTTCCTTTCACCTTTCACCTTTCACCTTTCACCTTTCACCTTTATACCTTTCACCTAGCGCTCAGCGCTTTCCCGGACGATGACGCGGCCTCTCATGTAGGGGTGGGGTGTGCACAGGTAGCTGTACTCGCCGGCCTGGGTGAAGGTGAAGCTGTCGCTTTCGCCGTGGCCGAGCATTCGCGTTGCAAAGCGCTCAGGCCCGTGGGTGGCGATAGCGTTATGTACGCCTGAGAATTCGCCGGCCATGTAGGTAAAGACATCCTCATTGACCCAGGTCACCCGGGTGCCCGGCGCAATCTCGATCACCTTGGGATAGTAGGAGTTGCCGATGATCTCGACAAACACCTCTTCGACTTCCGCGCCGTAGATGACCGGCCGGTCCGGGCGGGCAGCCACACCGGTGCCGGCATCGCCAGGACGGAATGGGGAAATGGTTCGAACCGATGTTGCCGCCATCGCTTCCAGTTCTTCCTCCGTGTAGGGGATGCTCTCGGCCATGATCGTTTCAGAACGTTCGGCTGAGGCGTCGGCAACCAGCAAGCCAATGGCGCCGCGGCTGGTGCTTCCCAGTGAATGGTCTACGATGGTGTAGGCACCCTCATCAGGCGGAACCCGGAATTCGATCACCCAGGAATCCGAAGGACCTGATGTAACGGTCTGTCCACCGGCCATCCAGGCGTCGGGGTGTCCCTGCCAGTAGACATAATCCCAGATGATGCCCACCAGGTGGAAGGTCGAAACCAGGTTGGGACCGACATTGAGGTAGTAAATCCGGACATAGTCGCCGGGATGAGCAATGATCGGCTCTTCGACATAGCGAAAGACCTTGCCATTGAATGCGGTGTAGGCCGGGTTGCCTTCGACCGCGTCACGACCGCTGGAATAGATCTCGTTTTGCAGGAAATGGATGGTCAGGTCGGGGCCGTGACCCAATTCCTCTTCAAGCTTGTATTTCTTGTCTTTCGGTTCCACCACGATCATGCCGTACTGACCGAACAGGACATGCATCGGGATGGCATGACCGCCGGGGGCACAGTGGTACATGTAAACCCCAGGCATGTTGGCGCGAAAGGTCACGGACTTGCTGTCGCCGGGTGCGATCTGGCCGACGTACTTCGAGGTCTGGGTGTAGGCGGCATGGATCGACGCGCCGTGGGGCACGGTACCGCGGTTGACGATGGTCATCTTGACGATGTCACCCTCGGTGACCCGCAGGGTGGGGCCCGGGATTCCGCCGTTGGTGAGGAAGCCGTCGTACATGACCCCCTGACCAAGATAGGTCTGTCCTTCGCCCAGCTCAATCGTGAAGTGATGATCGGGTTCCGTGCCCTGGGGTACAAAGCTGGTGGCGGGGATGCTCAGACCTTCGTCACGTCGAATGATCTCGATGAACTCGGCGCCCTCGAAAATGACATCAAGCTCGTCACGTGCTGGCGTACGACCGGATCGTGCCGTGGTGACGGCCTCAAGCTGACCCAGTGGCAGACCCTTCTGGTTGTCGATTGCCGCAAGAATATCGCGACCGGCGACCGTGTCTCTGCGGTCGGTCAGGACTTCTTCCAGGAACGCGTCGTTGCATGGATCGCAGGCCCAGGCTGGCGCTGATGCCAGCAGGGACGCAGTACCCACAGTGACAATTGTTGCTGCAACGATTGCAGTCCTGATACGTGCTGTATAGGCTGACATTTTCGATATCTCCATTAGATTGATATTTACTGTGAGATTGCTGATCAATGTGTTCATCATTCGCGCAGTGTCAGGGTGTACGCGACCACATCATGGATGGTTTGCTCGGTCTCCCTTCATCGTCTGTCTCCTTTGATTACCTGTGATTCGGTGCATTGCCCATGGGTAATAACCATGGGTTGCTATAAGTAGTCTTGCAAAGCGCGCCAGAGCTGATCTTCGGTCTGAAGGCCGATCAGCCGTTGGCGGATCACGCCGTCACGGTCAATCAGAAGTGTTTGCGGAAAGGTATGAACATTGAACAGCTCACCTGCCTGCTCGACCGAGGCCAGCCACAATGGGTAAGCGGGTTCAATCTCCAACCGGCTACGCCAGAACTGCTTGATGATCGCGGCATCGCCGGAGTCCAGGGTCAGGCCGATCACCGTGGCGCCAAGAGGCTCGAGCCGCTGATGCAAATCAACCAGGTGAGGAATTTCGATCAGGCAGGGCGAGCACCAGGTGGCCCAGAAATTAAGCACCACAACGCCACCATGATGCTCGCGCAGGCCCGTTTTCGAGCCAGCCAAGGTTTCAAAGTGCGTGTCGGGAGCGGTGTTGTCCGGCGCCGCAATTGCCGCGCCTGTGCCCAGCCAGGCCATGACCAGCAGCAAAATGGATGTACGACCGAGCCAACCCGGCGCGCGGTTTGCGACTGACGTTACGATCTTCTCGCGATGACTGTCCATGAGCTCAACATAGCAGAGCCCATTTCATGGTTATTGATCTGACGCAATAACCAGAGATTTGATGCAAAAAATAGTTATGAAATGCAAATGATGACCCAACGCACCCGTTACGGGCAGGTCAGGCCATCGGTAAACGCCAGGCGCTTGAGGGGGAATGAGCCCGAGCCGAAACTCTGCCCGCCCAACTCCAGTGTTCCCTGGTAGCTGAATGTGGCGTCTTCACAGGAATCGAACGTGATGTCGAAGGTGCCCCATTCAAACAGTTCTCGGTCAGCGGTGTTCCAGCTACCGAAAGTCATGCCCCACAGGTAGAAGGCATCGGCCTCGATGCGGTTGCCATTGATGGTGCCCGATCCAATCAGCCACATTGGAAAACTGTCATGGTCGTAGGTGTACCAGAAGACCGTGGCGGAGGTTTCGGAGTGGATTGTCACCGACAGGCCATGCCCGTCCTGGGCCGGGTTGAACCAGAGCCCGCCAAAGGCGGGGTCGACGTTCCCGCCCGGGGTG
>JBGTEC010000145.1:0-1607 GCA_041747995.1 Wenzhouxiangella sp. | reverse complement strand
CACCACGACGTATTCGGCAAAGCCGCCGTCGCGGTTGACGCCAATGCCGATCGTATGTGGGCATAAATGCTGTTTGCCTGCGCGACAATTGCGGCAGACGCCACATACGATATGGCCTTCGGCGGAAACCCGCTGTCCTTCGGTGTAGCCGCGGACACTGTCGCCAATTTCCACGAT
This sequence comes from Wenzhouxiangella sp., assembly GCA_041747995.1. Lineage (GTDB taxonomy): Bacteria > Pseudomonadota > Gammaproteobacteria > Xanthomonadales > Wenzhouxiangellaceae > Wenzhouxiangella. The sequence goes on along the minus strand of JBGTEC010000145.1, from coordinate 1,430 downwards.
CCGGCCGACGAATTCATGACCGATGACCAGTGGCGGCTTGATGGTCCGCTGGGCCCATTCGTCCCACTGGTAGATATGGAGATCGGTGCCGCAAATGGCGGTCTTTTCCAGCTTGACCAGCACATCGTTGGGCCCTGGTCGGGGAACTGGAACCTCACGCATTTCCAGGCCGGGCGCGGCTGAAGCCTTGACCAGTGCACGCATATTGGCGGTCATGCTCGAACTCCAGGAGAATTAAGCCGACAAGTATAAATGATTGAGGTCAGTCGGCCCAGATTGCCGATAGCGGCGCCGACGGGCTGATGGCCGCCGCTCTACTGAATTCGGGCCGCTGCGAGTCTGGGAAGCCAGTGAGCGCTGGTGCCGACCAGGTGCCAGTCGGCCAGGGCGCTGAGTTCGCTGGTCACGGGGTTGATGTCGATTATCGGGGCTCCCGATTCCAGCGCCGCCAGCGGAATGGCGGCGGCAGGGTGAACCACCCCGGCGGTCCCGGCCACAATCATCAGGTCACAGTGACTGGCCGCAGCAAACGCGGTGTCCAGGGTGTGCCTGTCCAGTGCCTCGCCGAACCAGACAACATCCGGCCGGGCCAGCCCGCTTTCATGGTGGGGTGAAGGCGGTGGCTGCTGATCCGCATGGGCAGCCAGCCAGTCGACGGGGATGGGCTTTCGAGTGACCGAGCAAATCGTGCGCTGGATATTGCCGTGCAACTCCAGCACGCCCGCAGCCCCCGCCCGTTGGTGCAGGCCATCGACGTTCTGGGTCATGAGGGTCAGCTCGCCAAAGTCGGCTTGCAGGGACGCCAGGGCCATGTGGCCTTCATTGGGGCGGGCAGCGCCTACCAGTTCACGCCGCCACTGGTACCAGCGCCAGACCAGGGCCGGATCGCGGGCAAATCCCTCGGGCGAGGCCAGGGTCATCGGATCGTGTCTTGCCCACAGACCGGTCTGGGCATCGCGAAAGGTCGGTACGCCGGACTCGGCCGAAACACCGGCGCCGGTCAGGACGGCAAGCCGTTTGGCTGCGCGCAGCTTGACCAGAAGGTCTTGCGGCAAAGCCATGTCGGTGGAAATGGCCTGCATGCGCGTTCAGAAAGTCTGGGCGGTGTCGTTATAGGGGTGATCGTCTCCTTCCAGGGTTTCCTGGTAGTCTTCAACCCGCTCGGCAGCCAGGTCGTTGCGGTCGAAGCTGGCGATGTGATAAAGCGCGTCGCCCTCGTTGACCAGTGGCAGGTTCAGGCGACCAATGACGATACCGCCGAAGGTGGCGCGGATTTCCTGCTCTTTTTCGCCGAATGGGTCGGAGACGACGCCCAGCACGGTCTGGTCCCGGGTGACGCGCGCGCCAAGAAGGGCAAAGGCACGGAAGATCCCACTTTGTGGTGCGCGAACCCAGTTGCTGGAGCGCGCAACGATCGGTTCCGGCGGGGC
>JBGTEC010000144.1:0-4895 GCA_041747995.1 Wenzhouxiangella sp. | reverse complement strand
GTTGATCCATAAAGACTTTGACCTGTTGCTGAGTGGCCGCCATTCAAAATCCCTTCCCGGGAATGAGCAAGCGGCAAGCTTAGTGGCAACCGGACAAAATAGTTGTCGTCAACCGGCCAAAGTAATTGTCGTCGAATACGCTGGCAGCCATTTCACCAGGATGGCGCTGAATTCTTCAGCGACCGGCGCCTCATCGTTATCCAGTGCAGCCAGACCCATCGCGTTCAGATGCCTGGCCTCGTCACTTTCCTGGTGCTGAACCCTGACTTGGGCCCGGCGCTGCTCCCCAGCACCTGTGTCAAAAGAGGCGAGCAAGGCTTTGGCGTCAACATCAGCGCCGTTTCGGACATCGTCCAGCATGGCCAGAACGAGGCGGTGCTCATCTGTCAAAGTGTCATGTTCGGCCTGGAGGGCCGCATAACGGTCACTCCATGCCTCAACCTCTCCGATCAGGCGCATGTTGTCATCTTTCAGGCGCCCGAAAGCCAACTGAAGATTATCGTGCTCAGCTTTCAGAGCCCTATGGTCGGCCAGCAGCAACGAATGCTCGACTTCCAGGCTGGCGAGCCGGCCAGCTAACTCGTCGCGCTCGGAAGTCAGTGAGCGGACCCGTCCACGTAGCCGCTGGAGCTCGTCGGAAAAATCACTTGGGTTAGAAGTCGCTTCATCCGAGGTAGATCGCGCTGGGGATGGATCTGCGGACGGGGAGCGGGCGGCAACCTGAGTCTGCGGCTGAGCCTGCGCGCCAAGCCTGGCATCAAAACCCAACCGCTTTATAGCCGTTTCACGCGTCCGGGCGTTGGCAATGTCACCATACAAACCAAGTGACACCACGTTTTTCAGGTCTCCGTCAGGAACAATATAGAAGTCCTCAACCCCGCTTTCGGCCAATTGGAGAATGGCCAGCTCTGCTTCATCGCGCGTCGATGTGGCGAGGAACACCCGCCAAAGCGTCCTCCCTTCAGGAGGATCACTTTTAAGTGGGGGTTGGGTCTCCGCGGACTGCTGAGCGATACGCTCATGAAGTCGGCCCTGCGCCCGGACTCTGGCAAACTCACGATAAGCGGCGCGCTGATGAAGCCTGTCGCGCATGTCAGGATCCGCCTCCCACTCCCTTAACGTTTCAATCGCGGACTCAATCCCATAATCGGCCAGAAATACCATGGAGTCGATGGGGTGGCTAGTCGTCCGGGGCGCTGCCAGTGGCGTCGTATCAGGGTTGTAGCTGCGCGCCCACTCGTTACGGGGATCGGCTACCTGGGCACCGACGACACCGCACAGAACGGCAGCAATAGTGAAAGCAAGAAAGCGCTTCATAGGGCCTTTTACTCCAAATTCAGGAAGAATCGTATCGGAATCACGTGCATTCTACGGGGAAATCGAGGCAAAGGGAAGATGCCCTCTCCTACCGGCAGCAAGAGAGAGCTTCAGTGACTTACTGCCCCATGTTCGGATGCGGACTCGACAGCAGCATTAGAGGAATGTGGGAGCGGTTCCATGTGCCGCCACCGGGGCCATGGTTGGTGATTTCCATCGCTTCGAGTAAATTTGCTCCGTCAGGTGTCATGACCGGATCGTTAAGGCTCAAACGAAGGAACCCGGCAACCTGGCCCTGGACCGGTGCCGGCGAACAGGTACGGCAGAACCCTTCAAAATGCAGCATTTCGATCTCGACCCCGGACTGAATCGACCCGTAGGCCAGCTCACCGGTGCCACCGACGACCCCCCAGGTCCAGGTCGGCCGGCCATCGGCGCCATAGTAGTAGAGAATGGTGTTGAGCACCGGCCTCGGTCCGAAGTGGCGGTTGTTGATCGTGAGGCCCCAGCCGACCTCGGCCGGATCGCTAGAGAACCAGGACCCCGACACATCGATCGGGAACGGCTGCAGATCACCGAACCGAACCGGCTGCATGCACCACGACCCGGACTCACCATCGATTGCCCAGTCGACCACGACGTGGGTGATTTCGAGCAGGTTGGCGATGTCGTTCGGATCCCGTCGCGCCTGACAGGCCGGGTGGTCAAGCGGTGGATCGAGGTCGAGCCGGATCGTACCCTGACGGGCTGAGTCAGCCTGCATGGGGGGAGAGCGCTGGACATCATAGGTGATGTAGTCCAGGTCGGCCTCAAGCACCATCTCATCGTCCACCACACCAACGGCCATGTACCACTCCGGATCGCCGTTGGCATCATATGTATAGAAATGTAGAAAATGGACCATCGTGCCATCGGGCCGCTCGACCCGACGCAGGTCAATGCCGTGGCCGGATCGGTCCGGATCAAAAAGGTGGCGCGGTAGGCGACGTTCGCGCACAGACAGGGACCGGGTCGCAAACCCAAAGTCCAGCAGCACGTCGCGAGTCACGCCCATGCGGAGGTCTGCGCCGGTCACCGAGCGCATGATGCCCCCAGCGCCCGGGGCGTCGTCCCACTGGGCCAAGTGGTCTCCGCTGGCGCGCATGTAATGATCGCGATCGCCGGGCACATCGCGGATGCGGGGCCCGGGCTCGATAGTATTGCGCCATGGGTTGTGGGTGCTGACCGCCGTGTGCGGCCCTATGAACACGCGATTGGAGACGGTATTATCCCACAGCAATCGCTCGGCTTCGGTCGGGTCGGCGGGGCGCTCGCGAACCGAACGCGGCGGGTCGAATGTCGTCACATAGGCGTGGGAGTCGAAGCCAGAGCGTGTGGCACCAAGAACGTGGCCCAACTCGTGTTGGAACAGGGTCTTGATCTCGGGCCCACGACCGAACACCGGACGGTCATGCTGGTTGAGGTCCCACCGGAACCAGTCACCACTGTCAAGCTCATAATCACGAAGCACGCCGATCAAACCATCGCCCCCACTGAGCAGATCGGGGAAAATAACCGGGGGACGGAAAATGGAAGCCGAGCACATTGCCTGACCGTCCAGGGTCAGGACACGGCAACCATCAGCCCCGGCCTCACGCTCCAAGGCAGGCCCTGGCACACGAAGAGCTGTTGGCGAGTTTGCGGATACAGCGCCGGATCCTCGACGCGCCAGCAACCGGCCCGGCATTGGCACGCCGTGGTGGACCGGGAGGCGAGCTGAGGACCGCGCCCACCCGGCCGCTGAATGCTCGCTTCGATGAAACGTCCGCATATGGACGGCGACTGGGTATGGTGCGGTAAAGTCAAGCTCGTCAAGCAGTTCTTCGGCGGCGCGGTAGAGCACCCAGCGCTTGGCCTCGCCGATGGTGGTGTGCGGGTTGTCACCATCAACAACACGCGGGGTCTGATCAAAAAACCCCACTGGGTCGTCTTCGGGGTCAAAGAAAAACTGGATAGCTAACGGCGGCCGGTAGTCACTGTCGCTGAACCATACACGAAGCCGCCCGGACACCTGCTCATCATGCGGGATGCCGAATACACCCTGGAGCTGGCCGAGTGCGACGTGCCATTGTCGGTCAGCGGGCGCGGGATCCATATCCTCATGCATCAGGATGAACTGCGGAACGGCCAACTGCGGCTGGGTCAGCTGATGGTGCAGGGAGTGCGTGCTGCGATAGGCTGACTGGACGTAGGCATGACGCTCGATCGGTTCGGGGCGGTCGAAGGTGGAAATGTGCGGCCAGTCGCCACCGACAAACGGTCGGTCCGGGCGGAGAAACAGGCCCGGCCAGGCATTGGGGTGGTTGTCATCGTCCGGCTCGAAGAGGACCAGGACGTAGCGAGCCCAATCTGGCGCGTCGAACGAAAAAACCTGCTCGAACTTGACCCGGCCGGCCTGGCGCGTCACACCGACCCGAAGATCATGGGCCAGGACGCCACCTTCCATGACGTGGGTCAGTGGGTTGACATAATCGGAGGGAACGAGCATGCCGCGATCGGCTAGCGCGCCGCCCACCTTGAGTTGGGAGCGGTTGGTGCCTGCGAGCCAGTCCGCCTGCTCGGCCTTGAGCGCGGCCACCTGATCGGCCGGCATCTCTCCGCAGCTGAGCGTGCCGGCGTACGAGCCGAACCCGGTTACATGGCTGACATGGAACTCCATCTCGCCGTAGGCCAGGCCAAAGGCCAAGTACAGCACAAACAAAATTGTGTATCGCATCGTTATTTACTCTTCTTGTGACTGGTCGTTGTTAGGGGCGCAGTCTCTCTCAGTAGCTATTGAACCCGTTCGCATCGGAAGGTTCAGGTGAGAGGGCCGAAAAACCCCCGAACAAATCACTACAGGAGAAAAGTACCTCAAAACAGCACTGAATGGTACCGGAGTATCGAAATACGGGCTCTCAAACGGGCGCTCACTGGCACGGTGATCGTTCTTGCGGTCCAAGAAAACCGCATGTAGTATGGTGGCAATGAACTTTCGTATCTAATTTTCAAGGAACGATTATGAAGAGGCTGATTGTGTGGTGCATGCTGGTTGGCGGGTTGCTGGCGGCGCAAATTGCGTGGTCGGAGGAGCCGGTAGGGATCACTTTGATCCATCCGTGCGATCCTAGTGTGACTTTGTCCGCCCCGGGCCCGGGGTCAGTACTTACATTACAGACAATACTCGAGGGAGGGGACGAAATCGATTCGTTTTCCAATCTACACTCCAGAATTCTCATGCCACCCGGATTCACATTCCAGTCGGGGGTGGTGCAGGGCACAAACAGACAATGTACTGGCATAGGGACAACAGAGGCAGAGTGCCCGGGGCTCTCTGACGACCTCGGACAGGTGACGGAGCAAGCCTGGAATATACCGGCGGGGGCGCGCGGCATACACCCCGCGGCCTTCGGCGCGGAGTAAGCGGTCATTCCAGACCGTTATTGACTGGCTTTTTGCAAGTCTGATACAAGCGGGTGGCTGGCGAACTTTTCCTTCCATGCACGCGGCACCAGCTCGTCGGCACGGCTGGCCGGGTGTTCGCTGATTCGTTGCAACAC
>JBGTEC010000143.1:0-5951 GCA_041747995.1 Wenzhouxiangella sp. | reverse complement strand
CTGGGAAGGTCGTTTCAAGTGCCAGGCACTGCTCGAAGACCAAGCCGTGCTTTCGGCGATGGCTTACGTGGATCTCAACCCGGTACGCGCTGCCATGGCCGACACGCTGATGGAATCGGATCATACGTCCGTGCAGAGCCGGCTCAAGGAACGTGAGGAGAGTCGCCAGACGCAGAAGAATCTCCTCGACCGCCCGCTGAAACCCGTTGCCGGACTGGATTCAGACACACTGTTGAACATGACCGAAGCCAGCTACATCGAACTGGCTCAATGGACCGGCAAGCAGGCTCGTTCGGACAAGCGCGGCAAGCTCAAACCTGCGGCCCAGATTACCACCCCACCCTCGGCACTCTGGGCAGTGGCAAAACATCCCAAGCAATGGCTACGCCAGGTCCAGGGAACCGAAAGCGCTTACTACCGCGCGATCGGCTCAGCCGAGGCGCTGATGTTTAAAGCGAAAGAACTCAAACAACAATGGATGAAAGGCGTAGGCGGTGAACGCGCCCGACAACTTCTAGCCCAGCAACAAGAATAGTCTGCATCAACTTCTAACCCAAAGCCGGTTCACCGGCTGCTTGGCGTGCCTGTGATTCGCTTTTTCGGGTCAATCCGCCTGAAAACCACTTTCTAGCTTAGCGCTGGCACCCAAAAACTACCTTTCCAACGCCAATGCTCATGAAGGCAATGCCGAAATCCGGCGTCATCCTCAGATCGTGGGTGTCCCGTACTACTTCGAGATCGTGGGTGTCCCGTACTACTTCGCGTACTACTTCGGGAAGGTCGGTTCAAATGCCAGGCCTTGCTCGAAGACCAAGCCGTGCTGTCTGCCATGGCTTACGTCGATCTGAATCCGGTGCGCGCTGCCATGGCCGATACGCTGTTGGAATCGGATCACACGTCAGTGCAGAGCCGGCTCAAGGAACGTGAGGAGAGTCGCCAGACGCAGAAGAATCTCCTCGACCGTCCGCTCAAACCCGTTGCTGGCCTGGATTCAGACGCACTGCTGAACATGACCGAAGCCAGCTACATTGAACTGGTTCAGTGGACCGGCGAGCAGTCCCGTCCTGACAAGCGCGGAAAGCTCAAGCCTGAGGACCAGATCACCACCCCACCCTCGGGACTCTGGGCCGACAGATCGTGGGTGTCCCGTACTACTATTGGCCGGGGCGATCACCATGATGATCGACGTTGCCAGCAGAAAAAGTAGCTTCATGAGGTAGCCTCTTACGCCCAGCTTAAGCGCACCGCGAAGCTTCGGCTTGAATAAACCCCAACGTCGCCGTGGCCATACCTTGCGCTCGTGGATATAGGCCATAGACCATAAGCTCCGCACCTTTTGCGGAGATTGTATCCCACATTCTCCGCAAAACCAGGACAAAACCAGCGATTACAAAACCAGCGACAAAACCAGAACACCCACAAAACCTAGCGGATTTCCTAGTCCAGATCAGGTTGATTTCGGATTCCGTCCAAGGCAATGGCTTGGCACACTACCGCCATGACGTATCCACGCCGACAAATCGCTCCGCCGAATGAGCCTGGTTACTTTCATGTTGTCACCCGTTGTGTCCGACGGGCCTTTCTTTGCGGGCCCGACACACCGGGCGGGCGTCTTGGCAAACTGACGCCATGACCTTTCCACGAAAAGAAATCGCTCCGCCGGATGAGCCTGGTTACTTCCATGTCGTCACCCGTTGTGTCCGACGGGCCTTTCTTTGCGGTCCTGACAAGTTCTCGGATCGGAACTTCGATCATCGGCGCCAGTGGATCGAGGATCGCATTCGTTTGCTGGCGGATTCGTTCGCGGTCTCGGTGTTTTCTTACGCCGTAATGTCGAATCACACGCATATCGTCCTTCACGTTGATCCCGGCCAAGCATCGACCTGGTCGAAAGAGGAAGTCGCCAAGCGTTGGCTGGCGGCTTTTCCGGGGGCGCTACGTGGCGCCGAAACCGCCGAGCAGGAGGAACGGGCAGTCCTGTCACTGATCAGCACGCCAGAGCGCCTGCAGAAGCTACGTGAGCGCCTGGGCAGCCTGAGCTGGTTCATGCGGGCCCTCAACGAGCCGATTGCCCGAATGGCGAACAAGGAAGACGGCTGTTCTGGGCGCTTCTGGGAAGGTCGTTTCAAGTGTCAGGCATTGCTAGAAGAACAGGCCGTGCTGTCTGCTATGGCTTACGTGGATCTGAATCCGGTCCGCGCTGCCATGGCCGACACGCTGATGGAATCGGATCATACGTCTGCGCAGTGCCGGCTCAGGGAGCGTGAGGAAAGTCGCCAGCCGAAGAGGAATCTTCTCAACCGCCCCCTGAAACCCGTTGCCGGACTGGACTCAGATGCCCTGCTGAACATGACCGAAGCCAGCTACATCGAACTGGTTCAATGGACCGGCGAGCAGGCTCGTCCGGACAAGCGAGGCAAGCTTAAACCTGCTGACCAGATCACCACCCCACCCTCGGCACTCTGGGCTGTGGCAAAACATCCCAGACAATGGCTCCGCCAGGTGCAAGGAACCGAAAGCGTTTACTACCGAGCAATCGGCTCAGCCGAAGCGCTGATGCTCAAAGCGAAAGAGCTCAAGCAGCACTGGATGAAAGGCGTGGGCGGTGAGCGCGCCCGGCAACTTCTAGCCCAGCAACAAGAATAGTCTGCACCAACTTCTAACCCAAAGCCGGTTCACCGGCTGCTTGGCGTGCCTGTCATCTGCGAATCTGGTTGAAATCGTCCGAATATTGACGGCTAGAGGCGCCCTGCTCTCCCGGAGGGTCCTGTGCGGGCAACAACTCCACCGATTTTTCGAAAATCTCGAAGCGCTCCGTTGCTATAGCTAGGATCGTGGGTGTCCCGTACTACTTCCCGTACTACTACTCTTACTTACTATCCGATCGTGGGTGTCCCGTACTACTCCTGGGAGAATGCTGTCGCCAATATTCTGAGTTTCGGCGGAGACGGTGATCATGCGCGTTGTCCCGCCAGTGGGCGGCAGAGAGCTAAGATCGATGGTCTCGACAATCTCTCCTGTCGTGCCGTCGGCCCGCCACTGTGGCTGGACGCGGACCTGGGAGTTGACATTGCGGTCGATATCGAAAAGCTGTTGGCCGGTGGACGCCCTCACTTCCAGCGCCCAGGTGTCGTTGAACTGAGATTGCGCGAGCACGAAGGTCGGATATTCGGCGGTGGAGACGGTGTAGCGCAAAGTCACTTGATCGAGATCCCCAGGTATTTCAAGCGACCGCGTATCCTTGATAGTCGCATCCCGGGCACCCCCGATCACGAAAACGGACACCTGAGCTCCACTGGTCGCAGAGACAGAAGCGTCAAAATCGCTGGCCTCAAGCCAAGCCTCGTGCATACTCTGGCGTTCAGCGGCCAGCACCTCATCCTCAAAGGTCGATGGGTCTTCATCATAGCTGGCGATGTTGAAAAAAGAATCAGTGATCGTGAAGTCATCGACGCCATTGACGACATCAATGGTCGTCAGCAGGCGGAGCACCATCTCCTTGTCGCGATCAATGAAGGCTGTCCCGGAGCCAACATAGAATATCTCGCCCTCGGCCGTCTCGGCCCTCACGGTTACTAAACCTAGCGGGACATTGTCGAAAAAGAATGCGCCATCAAGATCGGAAAGTGTTTCTATGGTATCAGCGGTCCCCAGCACATTGAGCGATACGGACACTCCGTCGACCCGCAAAGAGGGATTAGACGGAGGCGCCAAAAGTTGACCATCAATCGTCGCGGCACCGATGCTGAACGGAACAAAAGCGTGATAGGTAAGTCCCGTTTCCGCGTTGGAAGCCATAACGACAATCTGCCCTTGGCCAGACAGTTGCGACAGGATTGATCGTACAGCGGAAGGATCGTTCGCCTTCAACCGAGTCCCGTCGTTCGAAAGCGAAAAGAATTCGGTCAGCGACCGTGGAGCCCCAAGAGGTAGACCCTCCCTGGTTTCCGGGTCCGCCGAACCAGGTGCGATTCCGATCGCGTCGACCATCGCTATATCAGTCAGAGCAATGGCATCGCCGTTGGGCCTAACGAGCGACAGCGTGAAGGATGGGGCCTCACGTTCGAGGATGCCTCCAGAAACCTCTGCAAGTTCCAGTCGATAATCTTCGACCAAGGCAAGCCCCTCACCGGAAAGTACAACTTCCCTCATGACACGCTCGCCAACCCCCAGCGTAACCGACAGCCGCGCGGCGGCCAAGCCAGGTTCGACGACGGCGATCTGCCTCTCACCGGGGGCGACCTCAAACTCAAGCGAGCCGGTTTCATCGGTCACTCCGACGAAGGCTCCGTCCAGGATGACCTGAGCCCCCACGAATGGCACAAAGTCTTCCGCATCCCAGAGCGCGGTCACAAGAAGTCGAGTCGAAAGCGCCTCCTGAATATTGAGTGATACCGGCAAGGGCCGTGCCGCGGTGGCGTGGGCACCCCCTCGCCGAGCTTCCAGATGGAGAGTGCCTTTCAGCTCTTGCGGGCTTAATCCCGCTGGCAAAACGATTTGGAGAGAAACCGTATGACTTTCGCCCTGATAGAGCATCCCGAGCTCGATAGGGTCCACGCTAATGAAAGCCTCTAGCTCGGGAACGATTCTAATACGTGCGCCGCGCATGTCCTGCATGACACTGAACGACACGTCAATCATTTGATGGCTTCCACTCGCCGCATCAATGACGAGTTCGTCCGGCTGCCATAAAACCGCCGGGCTTGCAGTGGCCGAAAGTGGAAAGAGGCCGGCGAAAAAAACAGAAATGGAACAGACGACAAGGAAGGCAATGGTGAACTTTTTCACAGGGGGGCGCCTTTTATAGACAGGAATGCGTGTATTGGCAGCGTACACACCCTATTTCTTGAAGTCAAGACAGGACAGTGCGCCGGGGTGCGCCGGCTTTGGCCGGCACACTGGGTGTCCTGCTCCCGTCGTGGTCCCAGACAAAGCCCAGACAAGGACACCCAGGAAGACACCCACCCACCCCCACCCACCCAGGAGGACACCCAGGAAACATAGCAAATTTCCTAGGCCACGTCGGGTTAATTTCTGATGACGACCGGGCTGGCGCTTTGGCAAACTGACGCCATGACCTATCCTCGTAAAGAAATTGCACCGCCGGGTGAGCCCGGCTATTTTCATGTCGTGACCCGTTGTGTCCGGCGGGCCTTTCTTTGCGGTCCCGACAAATTCACGGATCGCAACTTCGATCATCGGCGGCAATGGATCGAGGATCGAATCCGTTTGCTGGCGGATTCGTTCGCTGTCTCGGTGTTTTCCTATGCAGTGATGAGTAATCACACGCATATGGAGGTTAACCAGGACACCCAGGAAACATAGCAGGTTTCCTAGTTCACGTCGGGTTGATTTCTGATGACGGCCGGGCGGGCACTTTGGCAAACTGTTGCCATGACTTATCCTCGAAAAGAAATTGCTCCGCCGCATCAGCCCGGTTACTTCCATGTCGTCACCCGTTGTGTCCGGCGGGCCTTTCTATGCGGTCCTGACAAATTCACGGATCGTAACTTCGACCATCGGCGGCAATGGATCGAGGATCGAATCCGTTTGCTGGCCGATTCGTTCGCGGTCTCGGTGTTTTCCTATGCGGTGATGTCAAATCACACGCATCTTGTTCTGCATGTCGATCCCGACGTCACGTCAACCTGGTCGAATGAAGAGGTCGCCCGCCGCTGGCTGGCAGCTTTCCCTGGCGCACTGCGTGGTGCGGAGACGGATGAGCAGAAGGAACGGGCCGTCTTGTCACTGTTCAGCACGCCAGAGCGCCTCCAGAAGTTACGTGAGCGCCTGGCCAGCCTGAGCTGGTTTATGCGGGCGCTCAATGAGCCGATCGCCCGGATGGCCAACAAAGAAGATGGCTGTTCTGGCCGCTTCTGGGAAGGTCGTTTCAAGTGCCAGGCACTGCTCGAAGACCAAGCCGTGCTTTCGGCGATGGCTTACGTGGATCT
>JBGTEC010000142.1:0-2130 GCA_041747995.1 Wenzhouxiangella sp. | reverse complement strand
TCCGTGCTGAAATCAGAGTTTGACCGGGGTGGCCCCTTGAGTGAGCTTCTGCTGAAGTCCTCGGCGTCCGTGATCACTCAAATGGCCGAGGCTGCGGCCTTGAGTCAATGTGTGTCGTCAGCTTTCGCCAGCTCTGGCTCGGTCAGCGACGCCGCCTCAACATATGCCGGAATCCCGAACGTTACATCTCATTAAATTCCTTGTGGATATGCTCCCTACCGGCTCAGACACAGTCGCTGGCCCGAACCGGTCCACTGGCAATATGGCGTTCCTGGTGGCAGAATAGCTCTGTCGATTCCGGCGTTACTTGGCAGTTACGCATCTTGAAATAGTAATGGCCCCGGCCCCGGTTTTACCGCTCCCGAGCCCGTCGAACTGGCTTTGTCATGCCGTTGGATCCTGATGACCATGGATCGCCTGCCGACCGACAGAATCGTCATGACCAAAAAGCTGATTGGAAACATGCTGGGCATCGAGCCCGACGAGGCCGAATGCGCTACCCGCTCGCTCGAAGAAGAGGGACTGGTCACATATGATGAAGGCAAGATCACCATTCTGGACCGCCCAGGCATCGAAGCGCGTTCGTGCGAGTGCTACAGCGTGGTCACTAGCGAAACCCGACGCCTGCTGCCATTGAGCATCGAGGTGGGCCAGCGGTGATTGCAGGCGTCGCGAGACAAGAGAACAGAATCCTGGAAGCTGAAATTCTTGATCGCCTGGCCATCATAGAGAACACACTTGTCGCCCAGACCATCCTTCTGGTGTTCGTTCTGACCGGATTGCTCATGATTGTGGTATTTGCCTGGCTGGCCCGAAGGTCGCAAGTTGCGAGCAACCTGAAGCAGGCCTTCTTCAACCACGCCCAGCTCCTCGAAGACCAGGGCAACTACAACGATCTGCTGCAACTCGCGCGTCAAAGGCGCAAAGAATACGAAAGCGATATTTGGGCCAAGTGGTTCTGCGCCATGGCGCTGTACAAGCTCAAGCGCGACGGCGAAGCACTGGCCGCATTCGCCGACATCAGAAACTCGGACCCGGCCTGGCAGCGAGACATCATCGCCGAATACATCGACAGCATCCGCGCCCGAATGAACGGCCCAAAAAAAACCGATTCCTGAGGTGGGGTACTAACCGCGGTGGTAGCTGGTTACTCGGTCGACTTCGGTTTTTGAGCCGAGGAAAACAGGGATGCGTTGGTGGAGTTCGTGCGGAACAACTTCCATGATGCGTTCGCGGCCGGTTGTGGCAGCGCCGCCGGCTTGTTCGATGATGAATGCCATCGGGCTGGCTTCGTACATCAGGCGCAGCTTGCCCTCCTTTCCGGCGTGTTTGAGCTTGGCGTCCATCGGGTACATGAAAATGCCGCCTCGGGTCAAAATGCGGTGGACTTCGGCCACCATGGAGGCGATCCAGCGCATGTTGAAGTCCTTGCCCAACGGACCAGCGGCGCCCTGCTGGCACTCGGCGACGTAGCGCTGAACCGGCGCTTCCCAGAAGCGCTGATTCGACGCGTTGATAGCGAACTCACTGCTGTCGGCGGCCAGCGTGACGTTTTCCTTGGTCAGCAGGAATTCGCCGAAGTCGCGGTTGAGGGTAAACATGCTGACCCCCTCCCCGGTCGTCAATACCAGCATGGTCGATGGCCCATACAAACAGTAACCGGCGGCGACCTGCTCAGTACCGGGCTTGAGAAAATCCGTCTCCGTTGGATTGACGATGCCTTCCGGAGCCCTGAGGATGGAAAAAATCGTCCCGACCGAGACATTGACGTCGATATTCGATGATCCGTCCAGCGGATCGCATAGCAGCAGATACTTGCCGCGCCGGTTGCCATCCGGCAGTTGGTAGATGTCATCCATCTCCTCAGAGGCCAGCGCGGCAATGTGCCCGTTGTGCTGCAGGGCCTCGATCATCAGGTCGTTGCTGATCACATCGAGCTTCTTCTGCTGCTCGCCCTGGACATTCTCCGAGCCCGCACTGCCGAGCACATTGACCAGGTCGCCCTTGTTGACAATATCGGCGATTTTCTTGCAGGCCACCGCGATATCGTTGAGCAGGCCGGTGAAGGTGCCACTGGCGCCCTCGATATCACGTTGCTTGCTGATGATGAAATTGGTCAGTGTGGTACCG
>JBGTEC010000141.1:0-8563 GCA_041747995.1 Wenzhouxiangella sp. | reverse complement strand
CAACAAGCCCATCCTGGCCGGCAAAAAAACGATCTTCGTTGCCCGCCACCCGGGCGACATTGTTGTCAGCTGGTACATCCAGTTCACCAAGCGAACCAAGGCTTTCAAGCGGGAATTACTGGAGTGGGAAGCGACCCGGCCGATCGACCGCGACAGGATCAGCCGCGAAGAATTCATCAGGCACCCGGACTTCGGGCTGCCCTGGTTGATTCGCTATCACAATTTCTGGGCCGCCCAGCTCAAAGGCCGTGGGGATGCCCTGATCGTGCGCTACGAGGATCTCCGCCAGGAACCGGCGGCCACCCTGCGCACGATCAGCGATTTCATCGGCGAGCAATTTTCCGATGACGAGATCAACGCCACCGTCGAATTCGCCGACTTCGAGAACATGCGCAAGCTCGAAAGTCAGAACTACTTCCAGAACAACTCGCTGAAGCTGCGCAACCCCGATGACCCGGAAATGCGCAAGGTCCGGCGGGCGAAGGTTGGCGGGTTTCGTGAAGACCTCGAGTCTGAGTTGTGCGATTGGGTGGAAATGACGATCCAGACCGAGCTTGACCCGGTCTTTGGCTACGGCGCCGGCAGGTAGCTTCCTGCTTCGTTTGGCTGGCCCGGTAAGAGCCGTTGATTGACCAGGCTGGACAGCGTTACCAGCCGGATTCCCGTGGATTCAAGCTCCGGCAAAGTCTGCTCAAGAAAACGGATCGTGTTGATGCGCGGGTGACCGATCGCAATCGCGCTGCCGCCGGAGCGGGCCAGGGCCAGCAGATCAAACCAGGCTTGCTGAATGTGTTCCGGCTCATTGCTGTGATCGAGAAAGACATGCCGTCGGTTTGCCTTCAGGCCGGCCAGCAGCGCCTTGTGTTCCAGCAGCGTGGTGGGAGAAGTGCGGCTGTCGAGCACAAACAGGGCCTGGCCACGTTCGCGCCCGAGGTGATCAATCGCAGTAACCAGGTTGCGCACGGCCTGTTCGTTGGCCGTGAAACGGCTGCCCTGGTGGTTGTTGATGCCCACGGCCCCTTCGACCCGATCCAGGGCATCGGCCAGGTGCGCCCGCATCCGCTCAGCGCTCCAGTGCGTGCCGATGCAGGTCAGTGCCGGCTGGCAGTTGTCATGGTAAAGCCCGGCCAGCGGCAGATGAATCAGTACATCGCGTTGCTGGCGGCCGGCCAGCCGTGCCAAACGCCGCGCCGCCGGCGCCTCGGGGATGATCGCCACCGCCACCCGGTAATCCATCGCCATCACCGCATCATCGAGTTCATCCTGAAAACCAAGGTCGTCGATGACAATGGCGATCCGGGGGCATTCGGCACCCGTGGCCAGGCTGCTGTACGCCAGCAAAACCAGAACCAGCACCCCCGCGCCACGCATCCCCCTGGTCACGGCATTATTCCAGTCGTCCAGTTCCCTGATACAGGCGCTCGGCGCTCCTGAACAAGATCATTGCCTCGTCCAGCCAGGCATCCTGATCAGCAGCCGGACTGTTCATCGAGCCGCCGAGAATGTCCGGTGTGATGCCATGCGACTGGATTTGCCGGCCCAACGGGGTATGGTAAAGGGCGGTGGTCAGCCGCATTCCGCCACCATTGCGTAGCGGCCAGATCGTTTGCACCGTTCCCTTGCCGTAGGTTGGCTCTCCCAGCACAACCGCCCGGTTGTGGTCCTGCAGCGCGCCGGCGACAATTTCAGACGCCGAGGCCGAAGCGCGGTCAACCAGCACGACCATCGGCACCCCGGCGTGAGCCTCACCCCGGCTGCTGGTGAACTGCTGGGTTGCCGTGCTGCCGCGGCCTTCGGTATAGACCACCAGTTTTTCCGACAGGAAGCGATCACTCACGGCCACGGCGGCATGGAGCATGCCACCCGGATTGTTGCGCAAATCAAGAATCAGGCCGGCCGGATTGTCCAGTGACGCCAGTGCATCATCCAGTTCCGAGGCCGTGTTCTGTTGGAAATTGTTGATCCTCAGGTGAGCGTATCCGCCAGGCAGGTGATCCAGGGTGACACTGGTGCGCCTGATGATTTCGCGGGTCAGGTCAAGCAGCAGGGCATCGGACTGGCCTTCGCGTTCCACGGTCAGAGCAATCAGCGTGCCGGGTGCCCCTCGGAGCCATTCACTGGCCACGGCGGCATTGCTTTCATTCAAGCGGGTGTCATCAATGGCGACAATACGATCACCCGGAAGGAGACCTGCGCGTGCGGCTGGGGAGTCGCCCATCGAGGCGATGACCTGCAGATGATCATGATTGACGGCGATGCGGATACCGAGCCCGCCGTAGCGCCCGGTCGCCTGTTCCTCAACCCCCTGCAATTGGTCGGCGCTGAGCCAGGCGGAGTGCGGGTCAAGTTCGGACACCATACCCCGGATCGCCGCCTCCAGCAGGCTGCGATCATCAATCTCGTCGACATAGTGGTCCTTGATATAACCCCAGGCATCGGCAAAAGCCCGCAAATCCTCGACCCCCACGGCGCCGGAGCGCGATGGTTCGGCTTGCAGCGGCGTGGACAAAATGCCAACCAGCACTATGGGAGCTAACAGCAGGGTGGTCGTCAATCGAATCATAGGTCTGCAGGAGGTCAGATGCTGTACATCGGTTAGGTTGAATCTATCATTTCCCGAGCGTTTCGTCATCTAGCGGGAGCCTCTGAATTGTTCAGAGGCTGCCTGACATCCAGCCTGTCGGATTGATCGGCTGCCCGTTGCGGCGCAATTCAAAATAGAGACCGGATTGTCCGCTGCCACTGGAATTGCCGACGCTGGCGATCACATCACCGGGCCGGACCCAGTCGCCGACATCACGCAACAACGCTTCGTTGTGAGCATAAAGGCTCATGAAACCATCGCCATGATCAATAATCAGAATGAGTCCGTAGCCTCTGAGCCAGTCGGAATAGGCAACCCGGCCGTAGGCGATTGCACTGACGTCCGTACCGACCGGCGCCTCAATCAGCCAGCCGTTCCAGGTCAAATCACCCGCACGGGCCTCGCCGAAACGATGCCGGATCTCGCCCCGGACCGGATGGGACAACTGGCCGCGCAGGTCGGCAATGGACGGAACCTCGATTTCCGGTGGGATATCGGCCAGCGCGCTGGCCAACTCATCCAGCAACTGGGCCAATTCAGCCGCGTCCCGCTCGAGCTCGGCCAATTGCTGTTGCCGCGTCTGGACCCTGCCTTCAACTGTTCTGAGCGCCTGTTCACGAACCACGCGGGCAGCCTCCAGATGCCTGAGCTCAACGTCCTGCCGATCTGCCAGTCGGCGCAGGTCATTGCGCTGGATTTCCTGCTGCTGCAGGGTTTCATTCAACTGCTCAAGCACAAGACCCAGGTCATTCATCAAGTCGAGGCGTGCGCGTGACAGGTAGCCGTGGTAGGCGAGGTGGCGATTCAACTGTCGCGGGTCATCCTGGTTGAGCATCAGCTTCAGTCGTGACTGGCCTCCGCGTCGATAAGCCAGAACCAGTTGGCGCGAAAGTGCCTGGGCGCTGAGCGCCACTTGTCCTTCCAGTGCGGCGGCTTCAGTGGCAAGCGCATCGAGTTGATCATTGATCCCGACAATGTCGGTTTCGGTCTGCCGCCGGGCCCGTTCGGCCGTCGAGACCTCCCGTTCAGCCTGGGCCAGGGCGTCCAGCGCCTGATCGCGCTCACCCAGGGCTTCATCCAGTCGGCCGCGAATGATCTGGATCTCGTTGCGCAGGTTTTCGAGTTTCGCCTCCATCTGCTCGCGCTCGACTGCGCCAGCCGGACTGCCCGCGGCAAGCAGCAGGGCGAGCACGGCCATTGCCATTCTCGTCTGGTCAATCACCTTTTTTTATCAATGACTTGCCCGACATTTCTGCTGGAATTTCGAGATTGAGAAGGTCGAGCATGGTCGGAGCGATGTCGCGCAGGCTGCCTTCGGCATCCATGCTGACAGGGTGTCTGCCCAAATAAACCAGGGGCACCGGGTTGAGGGTATGAGCGGTGTGAACCTGGCCGCTGTCCGGGTCGGTCATCTGTTCGACATTGCCATGATCGGCCGTCACCAGCAACTCACCTTCTGCCGCGCGCGTGGCCTCAATGACTTGTCCGAGCAGGACGTCAACCGCCTCCACGGCCTCGACCGCGGCATCAAATTTTCCCGAATGCCCCACCATGTCGGGATTGGCGACATTGGCGATGATCACGGCATACCGGCCGCTGCTGATTTCAGCCACCAGCTTGTCGGCCAGTTCAGGCGCGCTCATCTCGGGCTTCAGATCATAGGTCGCGACCTTGGGCGAGGGGATCATCAGCCGATCCTCGCCAGCGAATACGGTTTCCTCCCCGCCATTGAAGAAATAGGTGACATGGGCATATTTCTCGGTCTCGGCGATTCTCAGTTGCTTCAAACCGGCCTCGGCGACCACTTCCCCGAACAGGCGCTCCAGCCGGGCAGGCGGAAACGCAACCAGGCAGGGCAGGTCGGCCTGGTACTGAGTCATCGTCAACATGGCCGCCAGATCAGGGCGCCGGGCCTGGAAACCTGAAAATTCAGGGTCAACAAAGGCCTGCACAAGCTGGCGGGCACGGTCAGCCCGGAAGTTGACAAAGATCACCACATCCCCGTCTTCCACACGCCGGCCACCATTAATCGTTGTCGGCTGCACAAACTCATCATTCTCATCTCGACTGTAGGCAGCCTCCAGAGCGGCCAAACCAGAGCTGGCCGAGGGCCGGGCACCAGCTTCAACGATGGCCTGCCAGGCCCGTTCAATCCGGTCCCAGCGCTGATCCCGATCCATGGCGTAATAGCGCCCGCCGATGGTGGCCAACTGCGCACCCTGGCGCTCGGCCAGGAAGGTTTCTAGCCGATGAATGGAGGGCTCGGCACTGCGTGGCGGGGTATCCCGGCCATCAAGAAAAGCGTGAACAGCGACCGCTTCGACACCAGCTTCGAGCGCGACCTCGAGTGTGGCCAGAAAGTGATCCTCGTGGCTATGGACCCCGCCAGGAGACAGCAGGCCCATGACATGAACACAGCCCCCGGAATTGCGGGCGTGGTCCAGCGCCTCGGCCAGTGCCGGATTGGAAGCGAACTCGTCATCAGCGATTGATTTCCCAATCCGGGTCAGCTCCTGATAGACGATGCGTCCGGCGCCGATATTCATGTGCCCGACCTCGGAATTGCCCATTTGTCCATCGGGAAGCCCCACGGCCTCGCCCGAGGCCTGCAGCAGGCTATGCGCGCTTTGCGCCCACAAAGCATCCCAGTTTGGCGTGTTCCCGACACTGATGGCGTTGTCGGCGGCGGCCTCTCGATAACCCCAACCGTCGAGAATCAACAAGGTCAGTGGCGAACTAGTGGTCATGACAGGTCCGTTGCAATGGCAAATGAGCTTGAATTATCCCATAGAGTTTACGATCCGAGTTCCAATAAACTCACAACGCTGGCATGAATGCCGGTAATCACCGATAATGGTGGGCTTTGGCCCGATCGCTGCAGACTCATGCAACAATTTCTGGAATTCATTGGTAACCACCCGATACTGGCCGGCGCCTTCGCCATCGTGCTTGCCGCCTGGATCGCCTACGAAATCGGCCGCATGGCTCGCAAGTGGAGCGAGGTGGGCACGCTGGAGGCGGTTCGCCTGATCAATCGTGAAGACGCTCTGGTGATTGATGTGTCCAACAGCGCCGATCATGCCGCCGGCCACATTATCGGGGCGATGCATATGCCGCCGTCCCGGATTGAAGCTGGCAACCAGCAATTGCTCAAGCACAAGGATCGCCCGGTGCTGCTGTATTGCAAGAACGGCCAGGTTGCACCCCAGATGGCCAATCGGCTGGTCAAGCTTGGCTTTACCAACGTCCATGCCCTGGCCGGTGGGCTGACCCAATGGGTCGCCGACCAGCAACCGGTGAGCCGGCAAAAGGGTTCAGCCAAAAAGAAAGAGAAAAACGCCAAGCCCGGCAAGAAGAAAAAAGGCGAGTCGCCAGCCAACGACGCGGGCAATGACTGAGGCGGACGAATAGTACCCAATTGGAACGGACAATTGGAACGCACGATTAGGACGGACAGACGTCGTCCGTGAGATCATTTTCGATTGCTTACGCAAATCACTAACCCCGATAAATACTTTATTCAAGGACAAATCAACATGGCAGATGACATTCAGAACCCCGACGCCGGCGCAGCACAGGCCAATGGACAAGAATCGCGCGATGCGCAGATGGCCGTCCAGCACGTCTTTCTCAAGGACGCCTCGTATGAAGCGCCTTCCCCCCAGGAGCTTGACTCGTCCGCCGGCCAGCCTGACATCAACCTCAACCTCTCGCAGCGAACCAACCAGATTGAGGAAAATCGCTGGGAAGTGATTCTGTCGGTTACCGTGACGGCCAAGCAGGGCGAAAAAACGGCTTTCATTTGCGAAGTCCAGTACGGCGGCATTTTCCAGTTCGGCGGATTCAGCGAAGAGCAGATGCCTTACGTCATCAACGTCTTGTGTCCGAATATTTTGTTTCCGTACAACCGCACCCAGATCGCCAACATGGTATCGGCAGGCGGATTCTTCATGCCGCCGATTCAGCCAATCAACTTTGAAGCCATTTTCCGTCAGCGCCTGGCTGATGCTCAGGCAAAGAAAGATGAGCAAGGTGAAGGTTCCTCAGACAGCGTGCAGTGAGCTTGAAGGTTGCGGTCCTAGGCGCCGGTTCCTGGGGAACCGCGCTGGCCATGCAATTGGCTCGAAACGGCCACCCGGTTTCACTGTGGGCGCGCGACCCGGAGCAGGCCACCGCCATGCAACGGCATCGGGTCAATCAACGCTATTTGCCAGACTCACCGTTGCCCGCCGGCATTGAGGTCGATTCCGACCTCAATGCTTGCCTGACCAATGCCGCGCGCGTTCTGGTCGCAGTCCCCAGCCATGCGTTCCCGGAAACCCTGGGGCATCTGACATCAACGATGACCAGCCAGATTGGCCTGGCCTGGGCGAGCAAAGGGTTCGAGCCCGGCAGTGGTCGTTTGCTGCACGAGGTGGCTGAAGAAATCCTTGGCCCCGATATGCCGTTGGCGCTTGTGACTGGCCCCTCCTTTGCGCGCGAGGTCGCCGCCGGCCTGCCGACGGCAGTCACCGTAGCGGCCAGCGATCCCGGTTTCGGTGAAACCTGGGCAGGGCTATTGCACGGTTCCGGTTTTCGCGCCTACTACACGGCGGATTTGATCGGGGCTGAGCTCGGTGGTGCCGTAAAGAACGTTCTGGCCGTGGCTTGCGGCATGGCCGACGGACTGGAACTGGGCGCCAACACCCGCGCCGCCCTGATCACCCGGGGCCTGGCCGAAACCATGCGCCTGGGCAAGGCCATGCATGCCGATCCCCGCACCCTGATGGGGCTGGCCGGCATCGGCGACCTTGTATTGACCTGCACCGGCGACCTGTCCCGCAACCGCCGCTTCGGCCTGGCCCTGGGCCGGGGCAGCAGCGTTGAACAGGCCCTGAAAGAAATCAGCCAGGTCGTCGAAGGCGTCAAAACCGCCGAAGAAACCATGCGGCTGGCCGAAAGAATGGGCGTCGACATGCCCATCTCCGAGCAAGTCCACGGCATCATCTTCAAGGGCTGGAACGCCCGTGACGGCGTCAAAGTGCTGATGGAACGCGAACTCAAACGCGAAACCGAGTAGGGGCTGGAAAAGCTGCACCACAGAGTGTCCGAGTCCGTCCCGAATCCGCTGTCGCGAAAGATACAAAAAACTCACCACAGAGTCACGGAGCCACAGAGAAAAGCGAGATAAAACCTTTCCTGATTATGTAAATAGCTCAGCTATTGCCGAGCTACTTCAAAACCTGTTCAAGCTCAGGAACCTGTGCCTGTCGATGGTTTCGAGCATCGGGTGATGCCGAGTTCTTCGACCCGGCCGGGGCGATCGGCGCTTATGACGTGTTCTGACATTCGGGGGCCGGGGACCCACGAATACCCGCTGGTAAAACTGCAGTGGAGTGGATTTCCTGAAAGTTCTTTGGTTCGCAAAGAGGCTAATGGGTTCAGTAAGATTTCCGCGCCCCGGCCGGGCCGAAGCCCCCGACACCCCCCGATGCAGGAGGTTGCGAGTTTGTTTAGGGCTAAACCGGCCCGCTGCACGAAACTGTCAACGGGGAGTGGTGTTGGCTGCTGCTCGTGCCGTGGGTCGCGGAAGACGATGCGATCTATACCGCATCCATCCCCATCCCTGTGCCATCAAGAAGCCTTACAAACCCGGACGCCCTTCGAAGTCGTTTCAGTGGCACCAAAGCGCCCAGGAACCTTGGGCATTGATTCAATGCCGATCGACCCACGGCACGAGCAGCAGGTGACGCCACTCGCCGCCTGCCGCGATGGCTGAAGGATTTCAGATTTTTGTTCCATGAGAGAGGCACAGAGACACAGAGAAAAGCACTATTGTTTGTTTTACTCTGTATTCTCTGGTGCGCCAGGCAAAGCCTGGTTCACCCTGCGATCTGAAAGGAGATCGTCCATGTAGTTATCCGTTCGACATGGTAGCTGAAGGAGCGGCGGTCTGGGGTAACCCGGCTGTCGAAGCCTCCTGAGGCGAACCTGTGAGCC
>JBGTEC010000140.1:0-3611 GCA_041747995.1 Wenzhouxiangella sp. | reverse complement strand
GTGAAATCCGGTTTTGTTCGATGAGAGGGTCCTCCGCCAACCCTGTACACTCGTGTACCCCAGTTATCCGAGGCCGGCATGCCCGAACTGCCTGAAGTCGAAACCACCCGCCGCGGGCTGGCACCGCTGGCCGAAGGCCTCAGGATCGAAGCCCTGGTCGTTCGTCAGCCCCGTTTGCGCTGGCCAATTCCCAACCAGGTTGAACAGGCTGTCGGGCAGGAGGTCATTGCCCTGGAGCGCCGGGCCAAGTGGCTGATCTGGCGACTGGAACAAGGTCACCTGCTGTGGCATCTGGGCATGTCCGGTTCTTTTCGGGCCTGGTCCGAAACACCACAGCCCGGACCACATGACCACGTGGATACCGCCATGGCCGCCGGCCACACCATTCGTTATACCGATCCCCGCCGCTTTGGCGCCTTGTTGTGGTGTGCTGGCAACCCGCTCGACCATCCGCGCCTGGTTGGCCTCGGGCCGGAACCTTTCGAGCCTGCATTCAACGGCCAATATCTGTTCTCGCGCAGCCGTGGCCGGCGTGTCACGATCAAAGGGTTGATCATGGACGGGCAGGTTGTTGTCGGTGTGGGCAATATCTATGCCTGTGAGTCCCTGTTTGCCGCCGGCATCCACCCGGGGCGCGCAGCCGGTCGGATCGGCCACAAACGCTATGATCGGCTGGCTGACGCTATTGAGCGTATACTCGGCGAGGCGATCGAGGTTGGTGGTACATCGCTGCGCGATTTTACCGCTGGCGACGGCACGCCGGGTTACTTCGGACAGGCCCTGAAGGTCTACGGTCGCGAAGGCGCGCCTTGCCTGACTTGCGGTCGGCCTGTCCGCCGGATTGTCATCGGACAGCGAAGCACATTTTTTTGTTCGGGCTGTCAGACCTGACCGGGTCCGACAGCCAGAGACTCCGTCCGACTATTCGGCCGGAAAATACGTAAATAATCGGGAGAACATACGATGAGTGCAGCACGATTGGCAGGCATTGCCCTATTGGTGATTGGTCTGGGGCTGATGTATTTCGGCTGGCAGGCAACCGAAAGCTTCGGCGAACAGGCCCATGAAGTGGTCACCGGGCGTTACACGGATGAGACCACCTGGTACCTGATCGGTGGCGGCGCAATGGCCCTGGTGGGCTTGCTGCTGGCCGCCTTTGGCGGCAAGACAGGCAGATAACGCCGAACCAAAACCCGCGCATCGGGTCACAAGTTCATCTGTTAAATGGTGGGCTTTTCACGTGATCCGATCCTTAAAGTTCAGGCTGGTCCTGGTTCTATCCGTCACCGCAGTGGCGGCTTGCGGCGCCGACCTGGGCGCCGTACCTCGCATTGATCAGCCGGCTCCGGCATTCAGCGTGGCCGATACCAGCGGGCAGGTTCGTAGCCTGGATGATTTTCGAGGCCAGGCCGTGGTTCTCGAATGGACCACCCGGGATTGCTCCTACGTGGCCAAACACTATGATTCCGGCAACATTCCAATGCAGCAGCGCAAGGCGCGCGAGAACTTTGACGCCGTCTGGCTGACCGTCATATCGGGCCGGATTTCCCCGCAGGCTGCCGACGAGATCATCGGACAGAATGATGCCTTCCCGACCGCTGTGCTGCTGGACGAGTCGGGGGACATGGCGCGAGCCTACGATGCCAGTGTCACGCCCCATCTGTACATCATCGACGAGACCGGCATTCTGCGCTACATGGGCGGCATCGACTCCCAGCCCGGGGAAGATCCGGCCGAAGTGGAAGGGGCGACCCAATTTGTCCTGCTCGGGCTTGATCGGCTGGCCGCCGGTCACCCGGTCGTCGAACCCATCACCCGGCCCTACGGGTGCAGCATCAGCCTCCCCGTAGATCAGCGGCCCTCTGAATAACTTCGCATCGAACCCGATTTCATAGAGGGTCCGACCGGACCCGCTGTCGCGAAAGAAACAGAAAGGCTAACCACAGAGGCACGGAGATCACTGAGAAAAGAAAGATAAGATATTGTTTTATCTGTTTTAATATTCCCTCTGTGTTCTCTGTGACTCCGTGGTAAACCTGTTGTTTTTTGTTGTTCCATGAGAGCGGGTATAGTCTGGCTTTCGAGACAGGAAGGCAGACGTGGCCGCAGCGAACAAGAAAAATCATTCACCCGAAACCACCTGCGTGCATGCAGGCGCGCAGGCTTTCCCGCCAGCCTTCGGGCTCAACACCCCAGTCATCACCAGCACGGCCTTCGACTACCGCGAAGACCACGTGCGCTACCCGCGCTACCACAACACCGTCAACCACCAGGTCGTGGCCGACAAACTCGCTGCGCTGGAAAGGGCCGAAACGGCCCTGATCACGGCGTCCGGCATGGGCGCGATTTCGGCGGTCTTTCTCAGCCTGATGAAGCCTGGCGATCACGCCGTGCTGCTCGATGGCCTTTACGGCGGCACCATGGACCTGGTGGAGGGCCTGCTTAAACCCCTGGGCATGCACTTTTCCTTGTGGAACGGAATGCCGTCCGACCTGGCCGGCCTGATCGGCGCGAAGACCCGGCTGGTGCATGTCGAATCGCCCACCAACCCGCTGATGCAGATCGTCGATCTCAAGGCCATCGCCGACATCGCGCGGCAGCACGGTATTGCAAGCTCGATCGACAATACCTTTGCCACCCCCCTGTTGCAGCAACCGATCGACCTCGGATTCGACCTGGTCACCCATTCCGGCACCAAGTATCTCAGCGGCCACTCCGATCTGCTTTGCGGCGCCATTGCCGGCAGCGAGAAATTGCTCGCCCGCATCCGTCCCACCGTGGTCCGCCTGGGCTCCAGCCTCAATGGCAGTGACCTGGCCCAACTCGAACGCTCACTGAAAACCCTGGCCGTTCGGGTCGAGCGCCAATCGGCCACTGCGGCCACGCTGGCTCATCATCTTGACGCTCACGATGGCATCGGGCAGGTCTATTACCCCGGTCTGGAAAACGACCCGGGGCATGCAGTGGCCCGCCTCCAGATGAAAAGTTTTGGCGCCATGCTCAGCTTCCGGCTGAGCGGCGACCCGGATCGCTTCCTGGACGCGCTGAAACTGGTCCAGCCGGCCGTCAGCCTGGCCGGCGTGGAATCGACCATCTGCCAGCCATCACGTACCAGCCACGCCAAGCTGCCCGCGGTTGAGCGCGAACGGCTGGCCATTGATGATCGGTTGATGCGACTATCGGTTGGCATCGAGGCGGCCGACGACCTGTGGCATGACCTGGACCAGGCCCTGTCAGGCTGAGCTCAGCGACCGCCGGGCTCGGCAAAACGGGCCATCCAGTCGGCGACCTGCTGGTACCAGTAAATCGAGTTGTTCGGCTTGAGGATCCAGTGGTTTTCGTCGGGGTAATAGATCAGGCGCGACTCGATGCCCTGGCTTTGCAGGGTACGGAACAGTTCGAAGGCCTGGCCGACCGGGACGCGCAGGTCGTTCTGTCCGTGGATGATCAGGGCCGGTGTCTGGAAGTCGGCGGCAAAGTAGTGCGGTGAGATTTGCTGGTAGATTTCCGGGTTGTCCCAGTAATGGCCAAAGCGGGTGGAATGCACCGCGAAATCAGCGGCCATCTGCGAGTACATGTTGTAGACGGGGGCGTGAATCAGCAGCGTCTTG
>JBGTEC010000139.1:0-9117 GCA_041747995.1 Wenzhouxiangella sp. | reverse complement strand
GTACAGCATGGATACCATCAACAGGGCAGCCAGACCGGTCACGATCCATGGGTGCTGTCCGACGCTCTTGATCAACGGTCGGTAGGCGGTGACCAGGGCGCGAGATGCCGGGCCGCCATCCCGCCTTGTCTTGCCCTGTCGGTTCTTGCCGAAGCGGACGAAGTAGCCCATCAACACCGGCACCAGGGTGATCGCCAGACCGGCCGAGGCGGCCATGGCATAGGTCTTGGTAAAGGCCAGCGGGCTGAACAGGCGGCCTTCCTGGGCCTGTAGCGCAAAAACGGGCAGGAAGGACAGGGCGACGATCAGCAGCGAGAAGAAAATCGGACGGCCGACTTCCAGGGTCGCCTCGGTAATGGCCTGCCAGTGCTCGTCCGGGCCGGGCGGATCGCGCTCGAAACGGCGGTGCACATTTTCGATCAGTACGATGGCCGCATCCACCATGACCCCGATGGAGATGATGATGCCCCCCAGCGACATGATGTTGGCATTGATGCCCTGGAAGTACATGACGATGTAGGCGATCAGTACGCCCAGTGGCAGCGTGATCAGCAGCACCAGTGATGAACGGAAGTGCCACAGGAACAGGGCAATCACCAGCACGACGATCAGGAACTCCAGGGCCAGCTTCTCCCACAGGGTGGAGATCGCTCGTCCGATCAGCGCGGATCGATCATAGGTCTCGATGATTTCAACGCCTTCGGGCAGCCCGGGACGTAACTCGTCCAGTCGCTGCTTCACGGCGCTGATGACATCGCGGGCATTTTCTCCCTGACGCATGACGATGATCCCGCCGACGACTTCGCCCTGGCCGTCCAGATCAATGATTCCGCGTCGCGGCGCCGGGCCTCTTCGGATGTCGGCGACATCCTGGAGCAGGACTGGTATGCCGTCGGCCAGAACGCCAACCGGGATCTGACGCAGGTCATCCAGCGACTGGATGTATCCGCTGGCCCGGACCATGTATTCGGCCTCGGCCATCTCGATCAGGGAGCCACCGGCCTCGGCGTTGCCGCGCGAGATCGCCTGCTGCAACTGGCCCATGGTCAGCCCATGGGCGCGCAGCGCATTGGGATCGACCGCCACCTGGTACTGCCGCACCATGCCGCCCATGGTGGCGACCTCGGATACGCCAGGCACCGACTGCAATTCGAATTTGAGAAACCAGTCCTGCAAGGCCCGCAACTGGGCCAGATCATGGTTGCCGCTGCGGTCGACCAGGGCATACTTGTAAACCCAGCCGACGCCGGTTGCGTCCGGGCCGAGTTCGGCACGGACCGCTTCGGGCAGCGTGGCTTCAGCCTGGCTCAGGTACTCCAGAACCCGCGAGCGGGCCCAGTACGGGTCGGTGCCGTCATCGAACAATACGTAGATGAACGAATCCCCGAACATGGAAAATCCACGCACGGTATGCGCCCCAGGCACGGCCATCAGCGCCGTGGTCAGAGGGTAGGTCACCTGGTCCTCGACCACCTGTGGCGCCTGGCCCGGGAACGGTGCGCGCACGATCACCTGGGTATCGGTCAGGTCCGGAATAGCATCGACCGGCGTGTTGCTCACCGCCCACAGCCCGCCCGCCCCGGCCACGATGGCCATGATGATGACCAGCAGCCGATTGCCGATCGACCAACGGATAATTGCATCAATCATGACAGCGTGCCTTTGCCTGACGTTGAGTGATGAGTTTCTCGCCAAGGCGCCAAGCCGCCAAAAAGAGAATGTTCTCGCCAAGACGCCAAGATGCCAAGAAAACAAGGAGGAAGGTAAGAAGGGAAAACTGGATTACCGCAACCGTGCAACCCACGCGACGGGTAGGAATCTCGAACCCACCCAACTCGCTCTTTCCATTCTTGGTGAACTCGGCGTCTTGGCGTCTTGGCGAGAGGCTTTTGCAGTCCATTCACGACGAGGCCCTCAGTGGTGATCATGGCCGGAGACTCGGGCATGGCCGGCGTGGATGCTGGCTTCGGAGTCGATCAGGAACTGGCCGGAGGTGACGACGCGTTCGCCTTCCTCCAGGCCATGGATGATCTCGGTGTAGCGTCCGGATGCCATGCCGGTGTGAACCTGGCGCACGCTGAAAAGGTCGTCGTCGGTCTGGACGATTACGCGCTGTTCGGTGCCGGTCCGGATGATGGCTTCGGTGGGGATGATCAGCAGGTTTTCACGCGGGCCGCCAAAGATGGCAATGCTGGCCCAGTCGCCTGGTCTGAGGGTGCCGTTCTCGTCGTTCAGTTGAATGCGCACCTGGGCTGTACGGGTGACGGGGGCCAGCTCCGGGTAAATGAGGTCGACCCGGCCGCGCAGGCGCTCGCCAGGATGACTGCGTCGTTCGACATCGGCGATCTGGCCCTCGGCCAGCCAGTCGATCTGGCCACCGAACACCTCGGCGATCAGCCAGACCGAGGTCGGGTCGGCAATAACCATCATCTGGGTGCCCGGGGTCACGAACATGCCGTGTCGGATATCGAGTTCGGAAACGTAACCGTCGCTGCGGGCATACCAGGGAATGTAGGTGATGACCTGGCGGTCACGTTCGATCCGCTCGATCACGGCCGGCTGCACGTCCAGTACTTCCAGTCGCTGGCGCGCAGCTCGTATCATCGCCGGCTGTTCTGATCGCAGCGCCTGCAGCAGTTCTTCCTGAATATTGACCAGTTCGCGCGAATAGAGCGTGTAAAGTCGCTGGCCCCGGGTCACCCGACTGCCGGTCGATTCGATATTGAGCTCACCGATCCATCCTTCCACTCGAGGATGGATGTGGGTCAGGTTGGATTCATCAACCCGAATGGTGCCGACGGTGTCGATACGCCGAAACAGACGGTTGCGTTCAACCAGGGCGGTTCTCAGATTCATGGCTTGCTGGACGCCGGGTCCGACCCTGACCTGGCCGGGCTCGGACAACTCGTCGGTATAGACCGGGGTCAGATCCATCCCCATGGGCGACTTTCCGGGCCGGTCACGCCGGTACGATGGGTCCATGGGCGCGACCCAGTAGGCAATTTCGCGCTCACCCTCGCGGACATCGCGGTCATTCCGCTGGACCTCGTGTCTCTCATGTCCCTCATGTTGGTCATGACGCACCTGGGGCTGGTCATGCTCAACGTCGTGCCGGTCATGTTCGCAAGCAGCGAGCAGTAACAGAGACAGGACGGCAAGGCAAATCGTCAGGAGGGCAGTCGAGCCTTCGGAAGTTCTCCCGGAAGTTCTACAGAAAACCGTGCTCATCGCAGTTCCTCGGTGGTCAGGTAGGCCAGTTCGGCGCGTGCGCTGAGCAGCGCGTGCCGGGTTTCGATGATTTCGATGGTCTGATCAATTTCGCTCAAGCGAGCGCGGACCAGTTCATCAAAGCTGGCCTGGTCTGCCCGGTAGGCGCGAAAGGTCGACGCCACAGTGCGTTGGGCTTCGGGCAGGATGATGTCTTCCAGCAGTTCGAGCCGCCGCCGCTGGCTTTCAATCGCGGTGAGCTGGATTCTTGACCGGCCCTCCCATTCCTGCAGCCTTGAAAGGTGCTGGTGATTCAAGGCATCGACTTCGGCCTCCGCCGCAGCAACAAGCCGGTCCTGACGATTGGCGGCAAACAGGGGCAGGCTGAACGTCACCATGCCAAACAGCTTGTCCGACATGCGCCCACCCATGGGACTGGCCCCACGCTGGTGTCCATAGCCGGCTTCCACCATCCACATTGGTCGATAGCTCTGGCGTGCCAGTTCCGAGGCAATGCGACCGGTTTCAACTCGCCGCACCTCGCCCTCGACAGCGGGGTGGCGGGCCAGCTTCTGCTGCAACTCGTCGGGCTCCGGGGCGTGCCGCCAATCCGGAAAACCGGGCGCTTCGGGTTCCATCGGCAGGGTGCCGGTCCAGCGCGCGAGCTGGCTGGCAGCCTCGTCCAGGCGAATCCGGGCATCAATGATCCGTCGCGCGAGCAGGGAGCGTTCGAGCCTGGCCTGGTCGACGTCGCGCTGACGACCGGTCCCGGCACGATAGCGCGCTTCGGTCAGTTCCAGCAGGGCGGCGAAGGCTTCGAGGCCATCCTCGGTAACGTCGATGAGATGGGCGGCTGTGGCCCAGTCGAGCCAGGCAAGGCGGACCTCGCGCGTGATGTCGAGCTGCCTGGCTTCGATTTCGGCGGCGATGATTGCGCCTTCCGAGTGGGTGCGCTGGCGGCTGAGCTGACGAGTCTGACCGGGCGGAAATTCCTGGCGGATGCCGAGCGTGTACATGGTCATCATGTCCGCATCAGTTGGGTCGTCGATCGGTATGCCTTCAGCGCCAATGAACAATTGCGGGTCAGGCAGGGCGCCATCGGCGATGGCCTGATCGCCGATCGCCTGCTGGCGAATCTGCAGGGATTTCAGGCCCTCGTCACGGTCCAGGGCCATCTCGATGGCATCATTGATATCAATGGCCCGGGCCGGAGTAAACAGCATCAGCATGCAAAGCGCAACAAGCGCCGGCAGGCATGGAATCGACGGTGTAGACATACAAAGTCCCTTGCTCAAGAATCATCCAATTGAAAACGTTCACTGAATGCGAACGCTCTCGGCTTGCAGGCGCTATGGCCTGCCAGAGGTGTCTTTAAGCCTGGGGTGGCCGGAGCAGGTTGTCGGCGGGCAGGGAGGGCAGATTGAAAACGTGCAGTGAAGGTGTGTCGGCAAACGGGACAGCGGCGCCAGCCTGAATGAGGCTGTGCACCATGACGCTCATTCCGACACAAAAACAGCGGCAATTGTCTTGACAATTGTCATGGCCAGCGCCGGAAAAATAGAGAAAACAATTGCTGCCACCACAAGGACCCGCTTCAGGCTGGTGGTGGTTGACGTCCGGACTGCTGGCATGGAGCGGGCAATCTCGCGGCGAGTGGTCAGCAATCTTGTCCAACTGGCCGTCAGCCTGTATGGCGAGCGCGCCGGGCGCCACGGCCCCGGCAGCATTCATCGGCACGCCCGAAATCATCAGGGCGACGATCAGCACACAGGCAATGCGTCGGCGGCATGGGGACATGGTCGAAATTTTACCATACAGTCCGGTCGTCCGGTTCGTTTCCGGCCAAGTCCTGCAATGGGGGGTCAGGGCCGAACCTGGATGCGGTCGATTCGGTTCAGCGCCACGGGCCGGACAAACTGGCCCTGGCGAGTCTGCATGCTCAGGTGAAGCTCGCCATTGACCACCCCAACGATACGGCCGCTGTACCGATCGCCGCCGCTGGTGTGGACAATGGCCCGATCACCAATATGTCCGGCGGCGGCACCCGGTTCGATGTCCTCCCAACTGGGTCTGACCCCCAGAACAATGCCGTCTGGAACCTGGATGGCGCTGGTTGCCCCGCCGGCTTCGACTTCCGAATCGGCGATGGCAGGCCGGGACGGCGTGGCCCGTGCGATCCTGTTGAAAGCGAGATCAACCGGAACACCGTCGTTGATACTGAACTCTGCGCTCACCCGCGCAAGCAATTCAAGGCCCGGAGACTGTCCGAGCGAGCTCAATGCGATGCCATGCTCGGGCCTGGCGCTGATGGTGACCGATTGCGGATGACCGAGAAAGTGCTTGTATCCAGCCTGCACAAGGGGGCCGGGATCGAGGCCGATGGCCCGCCAGCTTTCCGTCCACGCATCAACATGAAGCGCAATGTAGTCGCTTGTGTTCAGACCATTCTGCTCGGCACAATAGGCCAGCATGCGGGGATAAAAGCCCAGATCGGTATAGTCCTGACTTGCGAGCAGCAGGCGACTGGACATCAGAGCGGCAAACACGGACTCAAGCTCGCGGGAATTGCTGCCCAGATCAAGTCGAATGCGGGCGGACACTTCGTCGAGCTGCCGTGTTCTCATGCGGTAGTTCATCTCGACGTGCTCACCCTGGTTGACCAGACGGTAGTCCAGGCCCAGGTCGATCACCAGTTACCAGTAATCAAGATAGGTGAGGTCATAGAGCGTGAAGTCCTCGTGTCCGCGACAGCCGGCGCTGGCAAAGGGCAGGCCCGGGCTCGCGCCCGCCAGCATGGCGCTCAGTTCCCGGTTGATCGGCAATTTCAAGCCACGCACTTTCAGCCCCAGCGCGGTGGGCAGCCGGCCTGCCTCGAGTTCGCGATTGATGGTCAGCAGCGACAGCAGGCTGCCGGAATCGAATGAAATCTGCTCGACCGACAGAATGTCGCGGCTTTCGCGCGGGTCAAAGCGAATCTGGTTCACGTTCACAGCGCCCGCGAAGCCGACCCGGACGCTATCCCAGGTCAGCCGGCCGATTGGCGAAACCTGGGCCGCAATTCGCTCGAGCCTGTTTTCGACCTGCCGGGCCGTGTGCCAATGGGCAAGCAATACCGCCACAATCAGTACGCCCAGTGTCGCTATTATTATTTTTTTCATATCAGGTCACCTCGGGCAATCTTGCACTCAGTATGGCACCGCCAAGCCCCATGGCGGCAAGAATGACAATGACTGCCGATACGGGGAGTACGGCGGTCAGGGCGCCGATGCTGCCGGCCATCAGCAACACCACGCCGATGACGGTATTGCTGATGGAGACATAGTCGGTACGCCGGTTGCCGCCGGCAAGATCAACAATATACGTCTTGCGCCCCAGGCGAACACCGGCATGGGCAATAGCCAGCAGAAAGAAAAATGCGGGATAGAGCCACGGGCTGTCGGCCAGGGCTGGAATGCCATGAACCACCGCAACCAGGGCGATTCCGGAAAAGGCCGCACCGAAGCCGGCTACAACCATAACGCGCCGACTGGAAACATCGGCAAAGCGACCCCAGAACGGCGCCGACACCAGGCTGGCCAGGCCGTCAGCGATGACGAATAGGCCCAGCACCAGCAATGCTCCTTCGGTTTGCTCATGGGCCAGCATGATGAAAAACGGTGCGCTGAGTGCCGAACACAACAACAGCGAGCGGGCAATCACGAAGCTTCTGAAAGGCTTGTCGGCCGAGAGCAGGGAGAGTCTCTTCAGTGCCTCGGTTACGGCATTGCCGCCGCCTTCGGTGGCGCCGGGAAACTCTCGGATCAATGCATACGTGCCCGCTGCCAGCAGCCAGAGCCCGCCGGCGACGGCGAGCAAAATCAAGTAGGCGCCCATGTCGCCAGCTTCGCGCAGGTCGAGCAGGAGCAGGATGCCGACGCCGATGGTGACCAGGCCGGCGAGAAACTCGGACCATCCGCTGACCCGTCCGCGACGGGTCTTGGGGACGGTTTTTCCCAGCACATCCTTGGATGCGACCGAGCACAGCCCGCGGGCCAGGCTGAACATCACCAACGCACCCAGCAAGCCAAATCCGGCAGCGGTACCGGTCAGGGTAACCGCCACCCCGGCCATGGCGAAAACAGCCAGGGCCTGGATCAGACTGCCAACGATATAGGTCCACTTGCGGACTTCCTGAAGGCGAACGTAACTGGCGATGAAAAGTTGCGGAATCAGCGAGCCGGATTCACGCACTGGAACCAGAAAGGCGGTGAACACCCCCGGCGCGCCCAATGAACTGAGCATCCAGGCCAGAACAGTCTTGGGATTGGCGATCGCGTCGCCCAGCTTGGTGAAAAAATGCGACAGCACCTGCAGCAGGAAATTACCCGGTACCACGCGACAGGCTTGGGCATCGATATCGCGACAGACCCGGGCATCCTCTTCGTTGACCAGCAAGCGATAAACACGGTCAAGACTATCGTTTAAACTGTCGTCTGAGAGTACCTTGTCCCGGACCGCCATCGTCAGTTCGCTTGCATCCTGGGCTGCGAGGCTGCGTCGGCGGCTGTCGGCGCCTCCCATCGTTCGATCAACACCAGCACGCCCAGCCAATTGGAGTCGAAATACTCAAGACGGCCGGGGCGCACGGCGCGTGACTGCTTGAGCTGGTGCTGATAGAAGCTCGCCGTCGGGGATTCCTCGAGCCGCATCGGACCGAAGCCGGGTTCCCGCTCGACCGGCTCGCGCCAGACCAGGTCCAGCTCGACATGCATGAACTGCCGCTGCCGCAGCCGGACACTGCCGTCCAGCCGGTAGTCGGAGCGGGGAACCAGGTCGGCTATATCAAGGGCGTGATCGGGGCCACTCGCAAAAGGCTGTGGCCTGCCCAGGGGCGTCACTGCCAGCCAGTCGAGCCGGACGATGTGTTCATCATGTACACGCACCGGTGGTGAAACACGATTTCGGACCAGGGGCTGGTGCCAGGCGCGCCAGGAGCGGGGCTGGAACTCAGCGTTGTTTTCCAGCCGTCGCCAGGCATCACGCATCGCTGGCGACAAGCCATCGAGGTTGACGAAGGCCTGCGGATAAACCGGCATCACCGGCAACTCCGGCCGCATGGATTCCGGCAGCAGTTCCAGGGCGGTCAGGGCGTCGACCGTGCGCTGCGTGTCACTTTCGTCAATTGCGCTGGTTTCTTCGGCCCGTTCCTCAACAGCCGGTGCGGCGCGTGCCTGCTTGAGCGGATCGATCAGGCGTGAGTAATTGTCGGGTGCTTGCACCGGGCGCTGGTCGGACTGGCCGGCAGAATGGGTCAGGACAATCACCTCAACCCGGTAATAAGGCGTGACTTGAGCCATGACCGGGGATAAAAAGACCGTCAGTACAAGACCGGTCAGGAGGAATGCTGGGGTAAGGATTTTCATGATCGAAAGTGTACTTCAAGCAGCCGCCTGGCGGGATGGTTCAAGTCGCTCCAGCAGTTCCTCGGCCATTGCGTATCGTTCTGCCGGGGTCTCGAATTCGCCCTTGATGCGCAGGCGGTCGTTGGCTGGCAGTTCAAAGGTATGCGCTTCCTTCTGGATCATTTTCAGCAATTCATTGATGTTGATGTCCGGCTTGCTGATGAACTCAATTCGACCGCCGGCCGGTCCGACCTCCAGTCGCCGCATGCCGAGACGGCGCGCCTTCAGACGCAATTCGGCTGCGGCAAACAGGTTCTTCACCTCCGGCGGCAGCAGGCCAAAGCGGTCGATCATCTCGATCTGAAGGTTGTACAGAATCTTGTCGTTGTCGGCCTGGCTGATGCGCTTGTACAGCACCAGGCGCTGATGCACATCGGGCAGGTAGTCCGGCGGAATCATGGCGGTGACATGCAAATCCACTTCACTGGTCAGCGACAGCGGCTCATCCAGATCAGGCTCGATCCCGGCC
>JBGTEC010000138.1:0-1579 GCA_041747995.1 Wenzhouxiangella sp. | reverse complement strand
GGTAAGCAATTTTTCCAGTTCAACCAGCACAAACACGATCAGCCCGAAAGCACCGACGATCAGCCAGTAGCAGGCGGGAAGGGCGGTTGTACTGAATACCGTCTGGGCGGCCGGGAGGTAAGTGAACAAGAGCTGCATGATGACCAGCAGGCCGGCGGCAAGCCAGGCCCAGCCGTTGGCAAACAGCGAATCGAGCGCCAGGCTGGGTTGCTGCCAGCGGCGACAATTGAACAGGTAGGTCAATTGACCGGCAACCAGGATGTTGACCGCCATTGTTCTGGCCAGATCTTCATCGCCGACGGTTGTCAGCACCCAATCATAAAGTATGAACGTGCCCGCGGTCAGGACCGCGCCGACCCAGATCACCCGGGTCACGATGAATGATGACAGCAACGGCTGGTTCACAGGGCGCGGACGCCGTTGCATGACGTCCTTTTCCAGCGGTTCGAAGGCCAGTGCCAGTGCCAGGGTGATGGCGATGGCCATGTTGACCCAGAGGATCTGAACCGGCGTGATCGGTAGTGACATGCCGGCCAGAACCGCCAGCACGATGACCAGCGACTGGGCTGCGTTGGTCGGCAGCAGGAACAGCACGGCCTTGCGGATGTTGTCATAGACGCCGCGGCCTTCTTCGACGCCGCCAACAATGGTGGCGAAGTTATCGTCGGCCAGCACCATTTCGGCAGCCTGGCGCGAGGCTTCGGTGCCCTTGATGCCCATCGCCACGCCGATATCGGCACGCTTGAGCGCTGGCGCATCATTGGCGCCATCTCCGGTCATCGCGACGACATGATTGTTGGCCTGCAAGGCCTTGACCAGCCTGAGCTTGTGCTCCGGTGTTGTGCGCGCGAAGACGTCGGTTTCCAGGGCATGGGTCATCAGTTGGTCGTCATCCATATGGTCGATGTCGCGCCCCGACAGCGCACGACCTTCGAAATCGACCATCTTGAGTTCGCGGGCGATGGCCAAGCCGGTGCTGGCATGGTCGCCGGTGATCATCTTGACCCGAATGCCAGCGCTTTGACATGCGGCCACGGCGTCGGCAACTTCCGGGCGCGGGGGATCGGCAAAGCCGACCAGGCCCAAGAGTGTCAGATCCTGGAGATCGTTGTCCTGATCGATTCGTGTCTGCTCTTCGGTCACTGTGCGCTCGGCAACCGCGAGTACCCGCAGGCCTTCTTCGGTGAGTTGCTCGAGTCGTTCCTGCCAAAATTCCAGATCGAGATTTTCCTGAGCGTCATCCCGGCGCTGGTGTGCGCACAACTCAAGCAGCTTTTCAGGGGCTCCCTTGAGCGTGATCAGCCCCGGGCTGAGGTTGGCCATGTACTTGTAGTCGGACGAAAACGGAATCAGTGCGCGACGTTCGTGAGTTCGCCTGAGCTCTTCCCAATCGAAGCCGGTGGACTGGGCCAGTTCCATCAGGGCCCGCTCCAGCGGGTCACCGCCTTCATGGCCGGGCTCGAAATCGTTGCACAATACGCCGGCGCGCATCAGCGCCCGGGCCGCCGGACCGTCGAATGCTTCGTTTTCAGGGTGAGTGGTGCCGCTGACCAGGGCGACCGCCCGAACCTTCAATTCA
>JBGTEC010000137.1:0-4817 GCA_041747995.1 Wenzhouxiangella sp. | reverse complement strand
TCTTGACACCCCAGCCTGCAAGTTTCGTCGAGCAAGCCCCTCCCGGCCACCCTTCGGTCCAATCAGGTCAATGGCCGAATCTCCAGCATGACGGATGTCTCTACTGTCAAACTGATAAAGTTCCGATACGACCTCGGAGACCACGGAATAAGCGTTCAGCATGTCAGAAACAACTGATGCATCCCCATCACCCCGTACTGATTCTTGCCGGGTGCAACTACTAAGCAACGACCCCAGTAGGCGCAAGGCCGGGTCGACCTCCGGAGACCGCAAGTTATCTCCGCCGCAGTCCCACCACACCTGCACGTCGAAATAACGAACGTCGCCAGTAATGACGTCGAGGACATAGACGGGGTGGATTCCGTCCGTCGGCGGCGCGGCCTGCTCCGCTGCCCAGGCAAACCCGGCTGTCGAACAGCTTGAGCAATAAGCGATAGTCGGCAAATCCTGACCCGCCGCCGCGGTACCTGCGAAAACCATGCCCATCACGACCAGAAATTTCTTCACAATCCCTACTCCATTTTTTACAGTGCTAACAAAACATGCGCAATCGGCGGATGCTGATAGCTCCGGAATGCCGGATTACAGCATCCCGGGCGCGTCAAACTGCCGCCAGCAGGCGCAATTCTCCTGCTAGCGACTATGAAAGTGGAAAAACCCGGAGTCTATATGCGCTCGCAGAAGCGCACACCATCGACGGTGACGCATCTAAGCGTGGGACCACTTCCACCGGCACCGGTAATCGGGATGCCGAACCGATTGGCCATATCTATGAATGAGCCAACAATGTTTGGATCGCCAGTGTAGCTGAAGTTATCGAAATGCCCTTCGTTTTGAGGCACCGGCCCCGCGCCGTAGGGCAGCTCTATAGATTCCGTCACGACTTCCACCTCCACCACTGGTGTTTTGTTGTTTATTCCAACATCGACAACTCGGAGCATGACGCTGGTTCCGTCTGGGAAAGTCACTTTAACGAACCTAGTGTTCGAATAACCTTCTCCAATATAATTGTTGGCGAGCCGATTGGCGAGGTCGCTTACCCCTAACAATTGCGCGTTAAACCAGCCTTGAAGTTCATTTTGTACAGCATGCTGCAAGGTTAATCGAGCAAACCCCGCCGAGCTAACATCCGGCCCTATCAGGTCAAGAGCCGTATCACCGACATTAGGAAGGTCTCCACTGTCAAATTGGAATTTTTCCGGAGCCAGAAAATCGGAGACTATATCGTGGGCAATCAGCATTTGAGAAATAATAAATTCATCCCCGACTCCCTGAATTGCTTCTTTCTGGGTACAACTGCTTAGGGTGGACGAGTCCATGCCACCCTCATCCAAAGACTGCACACCATCATCCACTGACTGCAGTTCATTTCCACCGCAGTCCCACCAGACAGAAACATTAAAATACCGAACTTCCCCAAAGGTTGTATCTATCACGTAGACGGGGTGCATACCACCCGTCGATGGCGCGGCCTGCTCCGCTGCCCAGGCGAACCCGGCTGAAGAACAGTTTGAGCAATAACCGATATCCGGCACATCTTCCGCCGCCGAAGCACCTGCGTAAACCAGGCTCAATATGATCAGATATTTCCCTACAAGCTTTGACATGATTTTCTCATTGTTTATTTATTAGCCAATTTGTGCTTTTGCCAGAACAGGTTACCCGAAACTGCTATTCAAGCCAACCAAAGCAGACCAGTTGGCACAGCAGTCTGGTTAAACGACAGGCAGGCGAATGCGCGTTCCTTGCTAGAATGTGGTGTTTGGTTCACAGCCCCTGCCATGTCGCAAGTCTTTTCCGTTTTCAACCCGCCTCGCCTCGAACCCGGCAGCGTCAGTGACTGGCCCCTGCTGGACGGCCTCGCACTGGCCCTGGCGATTTCGATCTTTGCCCGGCGCAAGGGCGGGCCGGTGCTGGTGGCCGCCCCCGACGGCTATAGCGCGCGTCAGTTGCGGTCAGACCTCAACCAGCTTGATGGCCCTCGCGCGGAATTGTTTCCGGATTGGGAAATCCTGCCCTATGATTTGTACTCTCCGCATCCGGATCTGATTTCCCGACGCCTGGATTTGCTGTCCCGATTGCCGGGCATGAGCGAGGGGATCGTTGTGGCGCCGGCAACCGCGCTGATGCAGCGGTTGCCGCCGACCGCCTGGGTGCAGGGTCAGAGCCTGAATATCGCCATTGCGCAGCAATTGAATGTCGAGCAGTTCAGGAAGCTTTTGCATGAGGCCGGTTACGCTGCCTCCGATCAGGTCTGGCAGCCCGGCCAGTTCGCCGTCCGCGGCGCGGTGCTTGATTTATGGCCGATGGGCCGGCCGCAGCCCTATCGGCTCGAGCTGTTCGACGACGAGATCGAATCGATCCGGGTGTTCGATCCGGAAAGCCAGCGCTCGACCGAGAAGCTGGAGCGTATCGAAATGCTGCCGGCGCGTGAATACCCCTTCGATGATCAATCCCGCCAGGATTTCCGCCGCCGCTTCCGAACCCGTTTTGATGTCGACCTGCGCCGCGCCCTGCCCTACGTGGAAGTTGGCGAGGGTGTTCACGGCCAGGGCCTGGAGCAATACCTGCCCTTGTTTTTCGACTCGACCAGTTCGCTGATCGACTATCTACCCAAGGAACATCGTCTGGTCATGCTGGCCGGGGTGGATGAGGCGGTGCGCGAATACGGCGATCAGATCAGGATGCGCCACGATCAGCGCCAGGGAGACCGCGAGCGCCCGTCGCTGGATCCTGATGAATTGTTCCTGGATGCCGCTGAACTGATCGGGTCGCTGGCCCGCGACAGCGCCGTCCGGGTCACCCGACGGCAGCCGGCCAAAGCCACAGTGATGGCGCCGGCACCCATTGACCTGGATCATGGCGCAAGTGCCGCAGCCGAATCCCTGAAAAACCAGCCCGGACGGGTTCTGCTGGCTGCCGACACCGCCGGGCGCCGCGAACTGATCCATGACAGCCTGAAATCAGTCGGCCTCCAACCGCGCCAGCTCGAATCCTTTTCAGCCTTCATGAGCGGCGATGATCCGCTGGCAATTGTAATCATGCCGGTCTCCGGCGGCTGCTCGATACCCGAGCGTGGAATCACCATCCTCACCGAGACCGAGCTTTTTCCCGGCCATACCCGTACCATCCGGCGCGACCGGCGCAGTGGCCAGGACCCGGAAAGCCTGGTCAAGAGCCTGGCCGACCTGCAGTCCGGCGCCCTGGTGGTGCACCTTGAACACGGGATCGGGCGCTATCTCGGCCTGGAAGTGCTGGATGTCAGCGACAGCCGCGGGGAGTACCTGACACTCGAATACGACGGTGGTGACAAGCTCTACGTTCCGGTCACCGATCTGCAACTGGTCAGCCGCTACACGGGCGCCGATCCGGATTCGGTCACCCTCAATCGTCTCGGCTCCGAAATCTGGAAGCGAACCCGCCGCAAAGCGGCCGAACGGGTCCGAGATGTAGCTGCCGAACTGCTGAACCTGCAGGCCCGTCGGGCCGCCCGCACCGGCTATGCCTATGGCATGGACCGCGGCCTGTATGCCCGCTTCGCCGCCGGCTTCGAATACGAAGAAACAGAAGACCAACAAAAGGCCATCGAAGCCGTTCTGGCCGACCTGGCGTCCGACCAGCCCATGGACCGGGTCGTTTGCGGCGATGTCGGGTTCGGCAAGACCGAAGTCGCGCTACGGGCCGCGTTTGCGGTGGCAGAGTCCGGGCGTCAGGTCACCATGCTCGCCCCGACAACGCTTCTGGCCGAGCAGCATTTCCGCACCTTTTCCGATCGTTTCGCCGACTGGCCGGTAAAGGTGGCCCTGCTCTCGCGAACCGGCAAGCAGCAGGAGAAGGTGCTGCAAGGCATGAAGAATGGCACGGTGGACATCGTCATCGGCACCCACCGCTTGCTGCAGAAAGATGTCGAGGTCAAGGACCTGGGCCTGGTGATCATCGACGAGGAACAGCGCTTCGGAGTGCGCCAGAAGGAGCGATTGAAAGCATTGCGGGCCGAGGTCGACCTGCTGACGCTCACCGCCACACCCATCCCGCGCACCCTGAACATGGCCATGGCGGGATTACGCGAACTGTCGATCATCGCCACCCCGCCCGCCCGGCGGCTGGCGGTCAAGACCTTCGTCAGTGAATGGGACACGGCCACCATCCGCGACGCGGTCAGCCGCGAATTCCAGCGTGGTGGCCAGGTGTATTTTCTGCACAATGAAGTCAAGAACATGGCCCGCATGGTCAATGATTTGCAGGAGATGTTCCCGCGCGCCCGCATCGGTATGGCGCACGGCCAGATGCCGGCCGGGGAAATGGAGCGAACCATGCGTGACTTCTACTCGCGACGCATCAACCTGCTGGTCTGCAGCACGATCATCGAAAATGGGATTGACGTGCCGACCGCCAACACCATCATCATCAACCGGGCCGACAAGTTCGGCCTGGCTCAGCTTCATCAGCTTCGCGGCCGGGTTGGCCGCTCCCATCACCTGGCTTATGCCTACCTGGTCACGCCACCGCGCCAGGCCATCACCCGCGATGCCCAAAAACGCCTGGAAGCCATCCAGTCGCTGGAGGAACTCGGCGCCGGCTTCACCCTCGCCAGCCATGACCTGGAAATCCGCGGCGCCGGCGAACTGCTGGGCGAAGACCAATCCGGCCAGATCGAGGCCATTGGCTTTTCACTCTATTCCGACCTGCTCAACCGCGCCGTCGAGGCCCTCAAGGCCGGGATCGAGCCTGATCTGGATGAGCCGCTGTCGCTGACCAGTGAAGTGGATTTGCATGTCACCGCCATGATTCCGCCGGACTACCTGCCCGATGTGCAT
>JBGTEC010000136.1:0-8936 GCA_041747995.1 Wenzhouxiangella sp. | reverse complement strand
AAAGCGTTTCTTCGTGCCTAGGTCGAAATCTTTGGTGGAGCCAGGCGGGATCGAACCGCCGACCTCTACAATGCCATTGTAGCGCTCTCCCAGCTGAGCTATGGCCCCAGATCCAGCCGCGCATAATAGACTGCATTTTCGAGACTGTCAAATTCTTCGAACGGTTACCCCACCTTATTCACCACCCTTCCGTAGCGAGACGCCGCCAGGTGCTGTGGCTGGGGTGTTTCGCGACCGAGCGGGCCGGAGGCGTACTCGCCTGTACGGTGAGGACCCGTGACCGAGCGAAATGCCTCAGACGCAGGGCCTGGCGGTGTCGCAGTAGGCTGGGTGATGAATAAGGCGGGGTTATTGAGGCTCGGCTTTCACCAGACCATAACGCAGCGCCAACCTCAGCAGTTCCACTTCGCTGGTGACGCCGACTTTTTCATAGACTTTGTACTTGTGGGTGGCAACCGTCTTGGGACTGACATTGATGACTCCGGCGATCACCGGCATTTTCATGCCCTGGGTCAGCATCAGGGCGACTTCGAGTTCGCGCGCGGTCAGGTCCTGGAATGGTGATTGCGGGGTTCCGGGCAGCAGTGACAGGGCAAGTTGCTGGGCAATTTCGGCGCCGATATAGCGCTCGCCGCGAGCGACGGCCCGGATAGCGTTGATCAGTTCCTTGGCGTCGCAGGCTTTTGTCAGATAACCGGATGCGCCAATATCAAGCAGGCGCGCGGGTAGTGGGGGTTCGCTGTGGGCAGTCAGGACCACGACCCGGATTTGTGGCTGGACCCTGAGAATGCGCTCCGTTGTTTCCAGTCCGGAAAGGCCGGGCAACTCGACATCCATAAGGATGATATCCGGCGCAAGATCCCGCGACAGCCGCATGGCTTCTTCACCACTGGCGGCTTCTCCCACCACTTCCAGATCGCTGGCGCTGGCAAGTATATTGCGCAAGCCGGTTCGGACCAGGTCATGGTCTTCAACAATCAGAATCCTGGTCATGTGCTGTATTCCCCTCTCTTGAAAGGCTAGGCTCCCTGATTAGCTAACCCTACTGCATTTTGATCCTGCTGTGAAGACGGCCATGGCTCGGGCTCGCTGCCTGGCTCTTTGGCAGTGTCGGCTGCAGGGCAAATCATCGGATCGAAAAGCTTTATAATTTCGTTGTTTAACAGACCATTAATCATTGAATGAGCACTCCATCGCAAACCATGACTGAACGTGAGTGGGTCGGCCAGGCTCATCAGGTTGTCCAGGACTTGTTCGTCCGTCGGCCCGGCCTGTACTGGGCTGACCTGCTGCTGAGCGCACCGGTCGCCTGGTTGGCCACGGCAACATTTTTCCTCGCGCCTGCGTTTTCAGCCTGGCAA
Organism: Wenzhouxiangella sp.; assembly: GCA_041747995.1. Classification (GTDB taxonomy): domain Bacteria; phylum Pseudomonadota; class Gammaproteobacteria; order Xanthomonadales; family Wenzhouxiangellaceae; genus Wenzhouxiangella. The sequence goes on along the minus strand of JBGTEC010000136.1, from coordinate 7,575 downwards.
ATCGGAGGATTGCTTGTCGCCGGCATCGCCTTTTACCGCGCCGGCACGTTCATGCATGAAATCATTCATATGGGTCGACGTGAAATGGTCTGGTTCAAGCGTGTGTGGACCGCGCTTGTCGGTGTTCCGCTATTGATGCCATGGATCCTCTATCGCAATCACGTTGAACACCATAGCCGGGCTCATTTCGGGACCGTCCGCGACGGCGAATACCTGCCACTTGCTTCAGCACCTTTGATAGAAACGCTGAAGTACCTGCTACGGATTCCTGTCCTGTCCCTGATGGCGCTGGCTCGGTTCGGGCTCGCCGGTCCCGCATCGTGGCTTAACCCGAGATTGCGTCAGTGGCTGCTGACGTGTGGCACGGCTTATGTGTCCAATCCCTATTACCGCAAGTTGTTTCCGGAGCGCGAACTGGGCCATTTGAAGGCGGTTGAGCTACTTTGCCTTGGATGGGTCGTTTTCTGGCTTGTCATGACCCTGTTCGGTCCGGTTGAACCTGTTCACTGGCTGATGGCCTGGGTGTTGCACGCCTGGACGCTGGGCCTGAACTGGGTGCGCAACCTGGCGGCGCATACCTATTCAAACCGGGGCGATACCATGAGCCATATCGCCCAGCTACAGGACTCGGTCAACCTGACCGGCCAGACCTGGCTGACCATCTGGCTGTTCCCCGTCGGCCTGCGTTACCATGCGCTTCACCACCTTTTTCCCGGCCTGCCCTATCACAATCTGGGCCGGGCTCACCGACGACTGGTCGAACACTTTGGTGACAATTCACCCTACAGCCGGGCCAGTTACAGCAACTATTTCGCAGTTGTCTGGACCTTGTTCCGCAGCGCCATTCGAACCCCGGCAAGCGAGTCGGCCATCTCCAACTGGCGGCAAAAAGCCTGAGCGGCATCCGCTCCGGGTAGAATGCCCGGCTTGATCCTGTCCATTCCCGTGCCCGTGGCCGCAGACCAACCTACAAGAACTTCTTCAATGTCCAGATCCGTATCGATACTGGTCAATCCAGGCAGCTTTCGCATGAGTTTGCGTGGTCGCCTGGAGCGCGTGGCAGCTCTGGCCCGGGAGTACAACGTCCCGCTTGTTCGTGTTTCCGGTCCCGGCGAGATTCGGCCGGCGATTGAATCAGCGCTGCACCAGCATTCCAGCCTGATCGTGATCATCGGCGGAGACGGAACGCTGCAGGCGGCCGTCACGGCGATGGCCGACCATGATTCGACCATGGAACTTCCCGAAATCCTGATGCTGGCCGGTGGCCGCACCAACTACACCGCGCGGGACCTGGGCTCTCAAGACCAGTTGATTGAAACCCTCAGGCATGCTCTGGAAAAGCCGGAACGTTTCAAGACCACGATCCGAAACAGCATGAGCGTCAGCCAGGGCGACCAACCCGCCAGCCACGGCTTCTTTGTTGCCGGGGCGCTGGTCGACCATGTCATTCGGGATTGTCACGCCTATCGCGCGGGTGGCACCGGCCTCCTTCGACAGGGTCATTTATCGTCAGCCTGGCGTGTGCTTCAAATCGGCGCGCTGGCGCTGGTCGGACGTCATTCATTCCAGGCGCCGCAACTGGCGGTTGATGCCGGACCGCTCGGCAGCCTTAACGGGCAGACGCGCCTACTCCTGCTCACCTCCCTCCATCATCGCAACAAGTTTGTGGATCCTTACGCAGCCTGCGACACCGGAGCGATCCGCTTGACTGCGGTTACTTGTGGCGCAACCGGCTTCCGACGGCGGCTTTATCGTATGCTTCGCGGCCGCTATCACGCCGCCATGTCACCCGAGCAAGGTTATTTGAGTGGCTGCACCGATGAAGTCCGGATTTGCGGTCTGGCACAACTCTGCCTGGATGGACAGGAGTTGAGCCTGGACCCTAATGAAGAACTGGTCATCCGTGCCGGCCCCGCGTTCCGATTTCTGCATCCATGAATCAACTGACTGACTTCATGCACGACAGCCTCGGCAGTGCACCCACCCCCGCCGGGCTGGCGCCCCTGCTCGACAAACTGGCTGAGCGCTTTGACCATGCCTTGACCGGAGTTGTTCTTTATGGCTCTTGTCACCGCAAGGCTGATGTGACAGATGGCCTGGTTGATCTGCTCGTGGTGGTTTCAGGCTACCGCGCAGCATTCGGGGCCGGTGGTCTGGCCATGTTCAACTGGCTGCTGCCACCCAACGTGTTCTACATGGAGGCACAAGGCCCGGACGGCGTCATTCGTTGCAAGTATGCCGTGGTCTCGCTGAAGCAGTTTCGGCGCAGGATGAAAAGCCGGATCGATCACTACTTCTGGGCGCGTTTTTGCCAGCCAACGAAGCTGGTTCTTGGCGACAAGGAGACATTGGCCGCCGTGGCGGCAATCCAGGCCTGCGGCGCCCGGACCTTTGCCAAGCGAATCGCACCCCGGGTTTCGAGCCCGCTGACAGCCCATGAATTCTGGATTACGGCGCTGACCACCACATATCTTTGTGAACTGCGCCCCGAACCCCCTGATAATGCCCGCATGCTGATTGCACATGATCCTGACTACTGGCGTCGCCTGACCGCCATACTGGCCACCGAACAGCCCCTGCTGGAAGCTGTCGGCCCCGACCATTATCGTGGGCTGACAAGCCGCCCTGTCCGACTGGTCAATGGTCTGGTCTGGCAATTGAGGCGGGTCAGCGGCAAGTTGTTCAACCTCGCCCGGCTGTTCAAGGCCGCCGGAACCTTCAGCAATGGTATCGACTATATCGTCTGGAAAGTCGAACGGCACAGCGGCGTCCGGATCGAACCAACGGAACGCATGCGCCGCCATCCGCGTCTGGCTGCCTGGGGCCTGGCCTGGCGGATGTGGCGCCAGGGAGGTTTCCGATGAACAAGTCCGACGGCGCCGCCGCCATGCTGCTCGCTTTTGTCCGCGCCTATCCCTGGCGCACCGCCCTGGCCCTGTTCGCGCTGATCATCGCCGGCGTTCTCGACGGGCTCGGCTTGTCACTACTGTTGTCCATGCTCAACCTGGCGACAGGCACCGCGGAAGACCCCTCCATGCCCGAGCGGGTGGCGCTGGATGTCGTCGACTGGCTGGGATTGGAGCCGACCGTGATGTCGCTGCTGACCCTCGGCATTGCCATGATCGCGCTGAAGGCCGTGATTGTCCTGCTGGCCAATCGCCAGGTGGGCTACACGGTGGCCCATGTCGCGACCGATCTTCGCCTGCAGCTCATTCGGGCGGTGATGAGAAGTCGCTGGCGCTATTATCTGGCTCAGCCGGTCGGCAAACTCTCCAACGCGGTTGCCACTGAAGCTCACCGGGCCTCGGAAGGGTTCTTTTTCGGCGCGGTAATGGCCACACAGGGCATCAGCGCCGTTATCTACGCCGGTCTGGCGCTGATGATCTCATGGCAGGCGAGCCTGATTGCGCTGGCCTTCGGCGGTGTTTTGCTCGGTTTATTGCATTTCCTGGTTCGCATCGCGGGCCGGGCCGGCCGCGACCAGACCGGTTTGATGAAATCCCTGCTTTCGGTCATGACCGATCAGCTCGGCGCGGTCAAACCGCTCAAGGCCATGGCGCGGGAGGAGCATATCGACTCGCTGATGTCCGGCCAGACGAAGATGCTGAAGAAAGCGCTCAAGAATCAGGTCATGGCCAAGGCCGGCCTGACCGCGCTGCAGGAGCCCTTGCTGGCCATCCTGATCGGTATCGGGTTTTTCTTCTTTCTGATTCGCATGGAGCTGCCCATGGCCACGGTCATGGTGATGATTTTTCTCATTGCCCGATCTGTCAATCATCTGGCCAAGGCCCAGCGATCACTGCAACACATGGCCATCAGCGAAAGTGCTTACTGGTCCTTGCGCGTGACCATCGAAGAGGCCGAGGCCGAACGCGAACCGGCCCGCGGCCATCTGCCGGCCTCTCTGGACAAGTCCATAGTCTTTGACCGGGTTTCGTTCAGGTATGACGACCAGCCTGTGATCGATTCGCTCTCGATGGAAATCCGGGTTGGCCAGTTGACCGTGCTCAGCGGCCCATCAGGCTCGGGCAAGACAACCCTGATCGACCTGGTCGCCGGTCTGCTGCATACCGACGACGGGAGCATCCGGGTCGACGGTCAGGCACTCAATGATATCGATCATCACCAATGGCGGCGCATGATCGGCTACGTGCCGCAGGAATCGCTGCTCATCAATGACTCGGTTTTGCAGAACCTTACCCTGGGCGAACCCGGCCTGAATGAAGAGCACGCTCGAAACGCTCTGAAGCTGGCTGACGCCTGGGATTTCGTCAGTCAGCTTCCCGAGGGTTTGCAAACCTCGCTTGGCGAGCGCGGCGGCAGGCTTTCTGGTGGCCAGCGCCAGCGACTGGCCATTGCCCGCGCGCTGATCCATGGCCCTCGACTGCTGATCCTGGACGAGGCCACCAGCAACCTGGATTCAGAATCAGAAGCGGCCGTGATCGAGACCATTGAGCATCTCAAGGGCCGGCTGACCCTGATCGCGGTCAGCCACGACGAAGCACTGGTTCGGGCCGCCGATCAGGTGGTCCGCATCCGGGAAGGACGACGGGTCGAGTCGGTCGGGACATGAAGCTCAAACGTTGTCTCAGGCGAACCGGTTTCCACCTACTGCGCCTGTTTGCCCAGGGTGTAGGCCACGGTGGCATGCAAAGGCTGCGCACGGTCGGACACGCCTGCGGCGACTGGCACTACCGGCTGACACCTGGCGTCCGTCGTGGACTCAATCGCCAGATGCGCCATGCGTTGCGCGATCATCCGCAGGTCGCCCAAGCCGGCCAATGGCTGCGTGAGGCCTATCGCATCAATGACCGGGCTGTGCTTGAATTGCTGGCGATGTATTCAGGCAGTGTCTCTCTGGACGACATCAGCGCGGCTTGCAAGGTCGAAGATCCGGATTACCTGGACCAGGCCCTGGGCCACGGGCGGGGCGTGGTCATGCTGGGCATGCACATGGGCAACGGCGTGGCGATGGCCGTGCATCTTGCCTGCCTCGGCTATCCTGTGGCGGTCATCTACCGGGAAGCCGGGAAGATCGAACCGGGTTTCTTTCGCGACGGAATCGAATCGCTGGGCCTGGAAGCCATTCCGGCCGCACCCGCCGCGATCGGCTTTCGGCGAATGCTCAAGGTGTTGAAAGACAACCGGATACTGTTCATCCTGATGGACCAGGCCATGAAAGACGGCGGTGTCACAGCGCAGTTTCTCGGCAAGCAGATGTCGATGCCCCCCGGACCGGCCGAGCTGGCACGTCGGACCGGCGCCGCCGTTGTGCCGGCGCTGCTGGAAGGGGTTGATCCATGCTGGGCGTTCAGGATGGGACAGCCGGTCTGGCTCAACCCGAAAGGGTCGCTGGAGGCCGACGTGCAAAATTTGACCCGGATCATGCAAAACCACATTGAAAAACGTCCACAATGGTGGACCTGGCACCAGCGCCGCTGGTCCCGTTACGCTTTTTCCGATATTGCAGAGTGACGCCATGGCATTACTTTCACAACGCCTGTTGCGCGGACTGGTACCGGCGCGGTTCAGTGCCGACCGGCCGCCGGCACGGTGCAAGACACCGGATCGCATCGTCCTCGGCGTCAAACCGGGCGTGCGCGCTTCGAACAAGGCACCTGTACGAATCTTTCTCGGCACCGAACGCGGTCAGTTTCGGGCCGAGCGGGTTTTCCTGTGGTCGATCGAAAAACACCGCGACCCGTCCCGGATTTATGAAATCCACCTGCTGCGGGATCTCAAGGGCTTCCGGCGCGGCTTCTGGCTGACCGGTTTCACCAATTACCGTTTTGCCATTCCCGCCCTGGCCGGTTTCGACGGGCGCGCCATCTACAATGATGCCGACCAGGTCTACCTGACCGATCCGGCCGAGCTTTTCGACCTTGACATGGGCAAGGCCGGATTTCTTTCCATCAATGATCGCGACACCTCGGTCATGCTGATCGATTGCCGGCGCATGGCCCAGGCCTGGAACGAGCATGACGTCCATCGACTCAGTCGCAAGGCGCTTGAAGCCCGGGCCCGCAAGGCCGGGCTGTGGGGCGATCTGGACGATGGCTGGAATGCAAGGGACAGTGAATATGATCCCGGCAGTTCCCGCCTGGTCCACTTCACGACGCTGCACACCCAGCCCTGGCGGCCGTTTCCCGACCAATTCGTTTACTTCGACAACCCGACCCGAAACCTGTGGCCGCGCCTGGAACGGGAAGCGCAACGCGCTCACTTCATGCCCGTCTCGGCAACGCGCCCGTCTCGCGACTGGGCCGCAATGCGTCTATACCTGTCCTCACGCAAGGATGGCCAGGAACTGATCGATCTGCTGGCCCCCGGCGGCAACACGCGAGCGCCCTCGCCGCTGCGAATCGCTCATCTGCTGGAGCGGGTGCCGGATCAGGATGTGCCCTGGGTACTGGAGCGATTGTTCAGGGCCACCGGCGAGTTGGAAGTTGTCGTTCGCGAACCGGCCTTCAATCGGGCTGGACGTCTCCGCCGCAGCCAGTGGTTCTGGATCCAGCAGTTCCAGCAGGCCAGCCAGATGCATCGGCAGACGCGCTGGACCCTGTCGCTTGCCTCAACGCTGGGCAAAACGCGCAGGATTTGCGGCGGACCGGCGCCAAAAGGCAGCATCGCTGTGCTGCTGCATCGCAAGCCAGGCCATAACCAGCAAGCCCGGGCGATCGGCCAGGAACTCTCCCGGCTGACAGGCCGGCCAGTCGTGGAATACACGATCCAGAGCGGTGAGGCCGGGTTTGTTCTGGGTAGTCTGGCCGGATCACCGAGTCTGCCAGAGCTTCAGGCGGATACTGCGATTGTCATCGCCGGCGGCTGGTTGCCCACTCGTGTGGCACGCCTGCTTGGTCGGCGTCGACCGGGCCTGCGGCTCATTCTGTCAGGCCGCAAGGCCGGCCCGGTACCCGAGGCCAGCGCAGTGGTCATTCAGTGCCGCCACTTCGGTCTGCCACCGCATCCGCGCCGCCTGTTGACCACCCTGCCCCTGAACGCCGGCCATACTGAATCCGAAACCCCCAGCGCCGCCTGGCAGCGCTGGCTGGATTCCGAAAAGCGCTCGGCTGTTCTGATCGGCGGCAGTTCTCGCTCCCATTACCTGGGCGCCAAAACCGCGCGGCAGATGGCCGAGCGCCTTTCGGCCTGGGCCGCCGAGCAGAGCAGCAGCCTGCTTGTGGTCACCAGCAGAAGAAGCCGGTCGGTCTTGAAGCACCTGGCGGCCGGTCTCGGCCCCAATGACCTGCTCTATGCCTGGCGAACCGGGGACATGGACAAGCCCTACAAGCTGGTCCTCGACAATGCCGACCAACTGGTGGTCACCGGCGAGAGCGAATCAATGCTGGCCGATGCCGCCAGTCGCGGCCGGGGGTTCCTGGTCTGGCCCCTGCCCGAGCGAAGCAGCTCGCCCTGGCGCCGTTTCTGCAGCCGGGTCGCTGAACGCGCAACGCGACCGCGCTTCAACCGTCGCGGCAGCATTCGCCCACAGCAGGGCCTGAGCTACCTATGCGCGCGCGCCCTCGATCGGAACTGGATCCTGCCTCCTCGCCGGCTCGATCAACTCCATCAGGC
>JBGTEC010000135.1:0-17497 GCA_041747995.1 Wenzhouxiangella sp. | reverse complement strand
GCGTCGTGTCTCAGTGCCCGGGGCTCAATGGCTTCGTGGCCGGCCTCAAGCGGGAGGATCCGCTTCTGTTCGACGCGTGGCGAGGCATTCAGCGAATCCTCCCGCTTGAGGCCGGCGTGCAGCGGTGATGTCAGGGGATTGTTGGCTTTCGACTGAGACACGACGCTAATCAGGTTACTTTTATCCTTTCTCCCATCCCAACCTTCCTTCGATCCAGTTCGCGCTGGATCCAGCGCTCGGCCAGCTCCCCCGCATCATCAGGCGCTGCCCCATACATGCCGGCAGCCTGGCGCTGGCGTTGGGCTTCATACAGGACCAGGGCCGTGGCAACCGAGACATTGAGTGACTGGGTCATGCCGACCATCGGAATGGTGATTTGCTGGTCGACCAGCGCCAGGGCTTCGTCGCTGACGCCGAATTTCTCCGTGCCCATGATAATCGCGGTCGGACCGCTGTAATCGGGCTCGCGGAAATCCACCGCCCGGTCGGAGAAATGGGCGGCGTATAGCCTGAACCCGGAGCTGCGCAGATGCGTCAGGCCGGATGTGGTGTCTGGATGCCGGATCAACTCCACCCAACGCTGGGCGCCCTGGGAAGTGTGATTCAGTTTCGGAATCCCTTCGCTGCCGGGCACCGCGTGGGCACGCATCACGCCGACCGCGTCGCAAGTCCGCAGGACGGCCGCCACGTTGTGCGGCTTGTGAACCCGTTCCATGAAGACCGTCAAATCAGGTTGGCGACGAGCAGCGACTTGGGTAATTCGTTCTTTTCGTTCTGGTGTCATGGCGGTATGGTAGCCGCTTATGAGATTTCATCTGACCGTTTTTGCCTTGTGTACAGCTCTGCTGCTTGCCCCGTCCGCGGGCGCCGCCGCAGGCGAAGATCCTGACTTTGAAGCGTTCATGGTCTTGATCGAGCAGACACTGGGCTCCACGGGCCCCGGTTCATATTCAGGTGACCGTTCGGAACTGTATCGGTACACCGACAGTGGTTGGGAAATCCAGATGATGATCGTTTGGGATGGAGAGCACTGGCTGGTGCTTGCGCTCAGGCTGCATCACCCCGATCGAATCGAGGAGGTCGAGGGCCAATGGCTTGCTCATTACGATCGGCTGCTGGCCGGAATGGAGCGCGAGAAGGTGCCCGAGCTTTCAATGCCTGAGCTGTTTGACGTGCCGGCGCCAGCCTGGCTCCCGGCATTGCCGGGTGAGCTGCGCAGCCGGCGCTTCAGCTTTGGCGGATTCTGGTACGAAGCCCGCTGGGTCAATGTAAGCACCATCACGGACGACCCGGAGTGGGCCCTGCGCAGTTACGAACTGGTCGCTGTGCTTGATCAGTACCGACAAGGTCGTTGATCCGCCGTATGAACTGCTCAGCCGGTGAAAAACTGCTGGCGGAAGGTGAATTGGTGGGAACGTCTCGCCCCTTCGGGCTGAACCTGGATCTGGAAATTCAGGTGCTCCTGGTCGTGAATTCGGAACGTCCCGATGTAGTAGATGGCGTCCTGGTCGCGAATTTCCTGCATGTCGAGAACCCGGCGCTGGCCGGCCAGGTTGACCGCAACCGCACTGACGCTGGCCGTAACCGGGATGTTGAGTCCTTGGTCGTCTTCTCTCAGAACGGCAATATTGAGCAGGGCGCGGTTGGCTGAACGCTGAATGCCGTAGGATCGGGCGACATCGGGGGTGAGCAGGCTGGTGTTGAGCGTGTTGTAATGGATGACATGGTCATTGATCTGCTCAACCTGGGCACTGGCAGCACTGACGGACAAGCAAAACGCGATCATCGCCAGGCTTGTGACGGCCGGGAATTTAACGGTTCGGTTCAGGCTCATGGCGAACTCCTCTTGGAACTGGACAACGAAAACATACTTTACACCCCAAGCAGTATGATCAGAAACTGGATGCCGATGATCGCAACCAGCGGCGACAGGTCGAATCCACCCAGCGGTGGCAGGATGCGCCGGATCGGGGCCAGTACCGGGTCGGTCAACTGGAAGATCAGCGGCACGATCGGGTGGCGGAAATTCTGGCCGATCCAGGACAGAATCACACCGGCAAAAATCAGCAACAGGTAAATCGTCAGCAACAGCCGGACCAGGCGCAAGACCGCCATCACCGCCAGCAATATCGGGTCGAATGGGGCCGCGCCCAGCAGCGCCAGTACGAACAGTCCTGCCAGCTGAATTACATAGAGCACAAGCAGGCCTGCCATGTTGATCCGCCCGACCTGGGGGAGCAGTTTTCCCACCGGGCGGACCAGTGGGTCGGTGATCTTGATCAGCGCCTGGCACACCGGGTTGTAGAAGTCGGCCCTGATGGCTTCGAGCAGCAGGCGCAGCATCAGCACAATCAGGCAAAGCCGGACAAGCGTTTCGACCAGAAAGGCCAAGGCTGCTGTCGTTGAGCCCATCAGGTTGCTCCCAGTTTGCGGCCCCGGCGACCCGCGGCATCGACGGCGCGTTCAACGACCCGATCGAAATGATCGGCGCTAAAGCTTTGCAGGGCGGCTTCGGTGGTGCCGCCGGGGGAGGTGACCCGGGCTCGGAGTTCGCCGGCCTCCAATTCGGATTTTGCCAGCATGACGCCCGCCCCGACCGCGGTTTGTCGGGCCAGTCGGGCGGCAATGGATGCCGGCAGGCCGGCTTTCTCGCCTGCGGCAGCCAGGTGCTCGGTCAATGCAAAGAAATAGGCGGGGCCGGAACCGGAAACGGCAGTGACGGCGTCCATCAAAGCCTCGTCGTCCACCCACACAGTCTCCCCGGCGGCACTCATGACCGATTCGGCCAGGGCGCGGTCGGCTTCGCTGGTTGACGGCCCCGCGACCAGGGCTGATATGCCGGCGCCGTACAGGGCGGGCGTATTGGGCATGGTGCGGATCAGGGGGCGCCCTTCGCCCAGGCCGCGGGTCAGGGTCTCCAGTGTGACGCCGGCTGCAACACTGATGATCAGGCAGTCCGAGGGTGTCGCCGTACGAATGGAAGCCAGTGCTTCGCTCATGATCTGGGGCTTGACGGCCAGCACAACGACCCGGCTGGCCGCTACGGCCACGGCATTATCGGCACTGACTTGAACGCCGAAATCGGACCTGGCGGCGTTACGCTGCGCCGCCGTCGGGTCGGAGACGGTGATGTTTTCGGCGGAGACGCCGGTGCTGGTCAAGCCGCCGATCAGCGCGCGGGCCATGTTGCCGCCGCCGATAAAGGTGATTTTCATATTATTCATTCAACTATTGTATGGAAAAGTCTGACGGTTATGGACGCGGTCTCGGTCCGAACAAGGCTGTTCCCACGCGAACCATGGTGCTGCCTTCGGCGACGGCGGCTTCCAGGTCGTCCGACATGCCGGCCGACAGGGTGTCAACGTCCGGGTAGCGCTCGGCGAGTCGCTCGAATAGCGTCCGTAAACGGCCAAAGACAGCTCGCTGTTCCTTCGGATCCTCGCGCGGCGCGGGGATTGCCATCAGGCCGCGGAGGGTCAGTTGCGGTTGCACGACGATCAGGCGGGCCAGGTCGTCAATTTCATCCGGATGGCAACCTGCCTTCTGGCTCTCGTCATCGAGGTTGACCTGGATCAGCAGGTTCAGCGGCGGCTGCCGCAGGGCGCGCTGGTGGGCCAACCGGTGCACGATCTTGGCGCGATCGATGCTCTGGACCCAGTCGAAGTGCGCAGCAACTGCCCGGGTCTTGTTGGATTGCAATGGCCCGATGAAATGCCACTCCGGTGAACAACCGGCAAGCTCGGGCATCTTTTCGAGCGCCTCGTCAACGTAGCTTTCGCCAAAAGCAAGTTGGCCAAGGAGAGCCAGTTCACGGATTTTTCCGACCGGCTGTGTTTTACTGACCGCCAGCAGGCGTACACTGGAGGCAGAGCGATTCGCGGATTGGCAGGCTGCATCAATTCGGGCCTGAACAGCGACCTGGCGTTCGGCAGGGTTTTGTTTGACAGTGGACATACGCTAGTATCAGTATCTGGTTATTTCCCGATCATCGGCTGACGGCCGTTTCGGGTGTGCGGGACAAGGAACCTCATGGACATTACCGAACTGCTTGCGTTTACCGTAAAAAACAAGGCGTCTGACCTTCACATCTCTGCTGGTCTGCCGCCGATGATTCGCGTGGATGGCGATATGCATCGTATCAACACGCCCGCCATCGAGAACAAGGAAATGGCGGAACTGGTCTACTCGACGATGAGTGATCACCAGCGCCGCGACTACGAGGCCAACCTCGAGGTGGACTTTTCCTACAACGTGCCCGGTCTGGCGCGATTCCGGGTCAACGCCTTCCATCACCACCGTGGTATTGGCGCGGTCTTCCGCGTGATCCCAAATGAAATTTGGACACTGGAGGATATCCATGCGCCCCCGGTCTTCAAGGACATCATCGAGGTCCCGCGCGGATTGATCCTGGTGACGGGCCCGACCGGCTCGGGCAAGTCGACCACGCTGGCGGCGATGATCGACCATTTGAACAAGACCGTTCCAGGCCATATCCTGACCATTGAAGACCCGATCGAATTCGTTCACACCTCGCAGCGATGCCTGATCAACCAGCGTGAAATCAAGCGCGATACCCATGGTTTCAACCAGGCCCTGCGCTCAGCCTTGCGTGAAGATCCGGATATCATCCTGGTCGGTGAGTTGCGCGATATCGAAACCGTGCGCCTGGCGCTGACCGCGGCCGAAACGGGTCACCTGGTCTTCGGCACCCTCCACACCTCCTCGGCGCCAAAGACCATTGACCGTATCATTGACGTTTTCCCGGGCGAAGAAAAGCCGATCGTGCGGTCCATGTTGTCCGAGTCGCTTCGGGCTGTGATCTCCCAGACTTTGCTCAAACGGGTGGCCGGCGGTCGTATCGGCGCGCACGAAATCATGGTCGCCACCCCGGCAATCCGCAACCTGATCCGTGAGGACAAGGTCGCCCAGATGTACTCAGCCATCCAGACCGGACAGAATGTGGGCATGACCACCCTTGACCAGACCCTGATCGAGCTGGTTCGTCGCGGTGTCGTTGCCAAGCCCGAGGCAATGCGCAAGGCGCAAAACAAGGCCGCGCTCGCGTGACATCGGGTCGTGTTCGAATCACAGGAGGATCAGGATGACAACGAATATTCAGGACTGGCTGCGTCAGTTGAGCGACAAGAAGGGATCCGACCTGTTCGTCATCGTGGGGGCGCCGCCCTGCATCAAGGTCAATGGCAAGATCAAGCCGCTGACGCGCGACGCGCTCGGTCATGAGGCGACGGTCGACATCATCCACGGCATCATGACGCCGGCGCAGCGGGAAGAATTTCAGACCACCAAAGAGTGCCAGTTCGCCATCTCCCTGGAAGGCGTAGCCCGTTTTCGTGTCAGTGCCTATTTCCAGCGCAACAGCGTTGGCATGGTCTGTCGTCGGATCGAAACCAAGATCCCGAGCTTCGAAGAACTGGATCTGCCCGACACCCTGTCCGAGCTGGCGATGACAAAGCGCGGCATCATTTTCCTGGTCGGGGCCACCGGTACGGGCAAGTCCACGACGCTGGCTGCCATGGTCGGGCACCGCAACTGTAATTCCTCGGGACACATCATCAGCATCGAGGATCCGATCGAGTATGTTCACAAGCATCGCAAGAGCCTGGTGACCCAGCGTGAAGTCGGCATCGATACCGATTCTTTCGATGTGGCGCTGAAGAACACCCTGCGTCAGGCGCCTGACGTGATCCTGATCGGTGAAGTACGGACGCGCGAGTCCATGGAGCACGCCATCACCTTTGCCGAAACCGGTCACCTTTGCCTGACGACACTGCATGCCAACAACGCCAACCAGGCCATGGACCGGATTCTCCATTTTTTCCCCGAGGATCGACATTCGCAGATCCTGCTCGACCTCTCATTCAACCTCAAGGCCGTGATTGCCCAGCAGCTGGTGCCCGCGGCCGACGGCAGCCGCCGGCATGTCGCGCTGGAGATTCTGATCAATACCCCGTTGATTCAGGAAAAGATCCGCAAGGGCAAAATTGCCGAGATCAAGTCGATCATGAAGGATTCAACCCACCACGGCATGGTGACCTTCGACCAGAGCCTTCTGGCGCTGTACCAGGACGGTGTGATTGCTTACGAAGAGGCGCTGCGCCATGCCGATTCGGCCAATGATGTCCGGCTGGCGGTCAAGCTCAGCGAAGGGGCCGACTCGGAGTCCCTGAGCGGCTCGTTGCAGGACCTGAACCTGGTGGATGATCGCTGAAGCGTTTAACCTTCCGTTAACTGGCCTTCATTTAACATTTGAAGCTGTTGGTGCTGCAGGATGTCGAAGCAAGCGACAGCACCGACGGTTACGGGGCAATGTGGGCCCAGGCGGGATTCCCGCCTGGGTCGTTTCTTACTAGTGATCTCATTAGTACCAGCGAATCGAGCTCAAGCGCCATGCGCATACTCATAATCGAGGATAACCGCGACATCGCGGCCAATCTCGGGGACTTCCTTTCTGATCGCGACCACGAGGTCGACTACGCCTACGACGGCGTGACCGGCCTGCATCTGGCGATCGTCAACGAGTTCGACGCCATCGTCCTTGACTTGGCGCTGCCCGGCATGGACGGTCTGGACGTGTGCCGCAAGCTGCGGGAAGAGGTTCGCAAGGAAACACCGGTACTGATGCTGACCGCCCGTGACCAGCTTGACGACAAGCTGGCCGGCTTCGAGTCAGGTGCCGACGACTACCTGGTCAAGCCGTTTGAGCTGAAGGAAGTTGATGCCCGGCTTGCGGTATTGGCCCGGCGCGGCCAGCGGATCAAGCCACGCGAATTGCAGGTTGCCGATCTGGAGTTCAACCTCGAAACGCTCACCGTCCGTCGCGCCGGCAAGCGCATTGACCTGAATCCCATTGGTCTGAAACTGCTGGAAAAGCTGATGAGCTCCTCGCCGGCCGTGGTCACTCGCCGCGAGCTCGAGCACCATGTCTGGGGTGAAGAGCTGCCCGACAGCGACAGCCTCCGGGTTCACATTCACACTTTGCGTGCCGTGATCGACAAGCCGTTTGGTGTGCCGTTGATCAATACCCGTCATGGGATTGGATATTGCCTCGTGGGGCCGGATGAAGTTTCGACGACGCCTTAGAAGTCGACTCATCCTGTCGTTTCTGCTGTTCGGTACGCTTCTTAGCATACTGTTCGCCGTCGCCGCCCTGGCCCTCCAGAGCTGGCTGGAAGACGCATTGATCGCCCGCACCCTGGCTGATGAGGTCGATCAGTACATTACTGACCTGCGCCAGGATCCCACGCTGGTCGAGCCGTTCTACAGCCGTATTCAAGGCTACGTCACCCGGCCTGGACGCGCCGACATCGTGCCAGCTCCGTTTCGTGGCTTGCCTTCAGGCGTGCATGAAGTTCGTACCGACCAGGGCTATTTCAAGGCAGCGGTGGCCAAGGAGGACGATTTCTGGGTCTTTCTCACCTACGATATTTCCGAGAATCGAGAGCTGTTGCGCCGACTGGTCTTTGGCCTGATTGCCACCGTGCTGTTCTTCTCCCTGTTGTCTCTGGCCCTGGGTATCTGGTCGGCCGGGCGCGTCATGGCACCGGTGACCGCCTTGGCGCATCGGCTCGAGGCGATGGACGAGACGGCCTCGCATGGGCCCCTCAAGCGCCATTTTCCAGATGACGAGGTCGGCCAGTTGGCCGCCGCCCTGGACGACTACGCCAGTCGCTTGCAGGAGTTGGTCGAGCGTGACAAGGCATTCAACGCGGATGTGTCACACGAACTGAGAACACCGCTGGCCGTGATTTCAGGAGCAACCGAGCTGATGCTGTCGCAGCCTGACCTCTCCGACAGAAACCGCGAACGTCTGCTCCGGATTGCACGCGCAGCCAGGCAGTCTACGGACATCACCACCGCCTTGTTGCACCTGGTACGAGCAGAGCGGTCAGGCGACGGCGAATTGCCCGCCCAGGAAGTGGGTCGGATTGCCGAGCAGGTCGTCGACAACTATCGTCCCCTGGTTGGCGAGCGAAAATTGAATCTGGTGTTCGAGTCGATCGACACGGTAAGCGTGATTGCGCCGGAATCGGTCATTGCAGTCACCCTGGGCAACCTGATCGGCAACGCCATCCGCTATACCAATGAAGGTGAAGTGCGGGTTCGGACACTGCGGGGTTCGGTGCGTATTCTCGATACGGGCCCAGGCATCGCCGAAGACGAACTGCCCCGGGTTTTCGATCGTCACTTCCGTGGTCGCCAGACCAGCGGAAGCAAGGGATCTGGTCTGGGGCTCTCTATCGTCAAGCGGCTTTGTGACCTGTATGGGTGGAGAATTGAATTCGCCAACCGGCCGGAGGGGGGGCTGGAGGTGACGCTATTGTTCTTCCCCGATCGAGAACAGGGCTGAGGCTGACCACCGGAGTCGGAGAAGCCGCAGCCGTACGTGCCGTGCCCAGCGAGAGCTGAAGCTCCGACCGAGGCTCCCAAGTCGGCTACCAATGATCGTTCGCGTCAAGCAATGACTAAAACAGGCCAAAATCTCGGACAGGAAGGGGCAGGGCGGGTCCGTTTGCGGTAACCTTTGGTGCCATGGCTATCATTCATTGTCCCAATTGTGCTCGTCGCATCTCCTCCATGGCCCCTGTGTGCCCTCACTGTCATACGCCGCTGGCCGAATTGACCACCGAAGAGCAGGAGCGGCTGCAGTTTCGTCGCTGGAAAGAGAAGGTCTATCGCGCCACGAAATTGTCCTACCTGGCATTGACGTTGCTGCTGGTGGGGGCAATGTGGTGGTGGTTCCATGGCCCGGATGGCTGGGTCCTGCCGCCCCCGACCGGTGGCATCGCCATGATCGTCATCGGCGCTGCATTTTATGTGGTCGGGCGTTGCTGGCTGATATGGTTGCGCCTGAAACGAAACCGACCCTGATTCGTTTCATGCCTCTGCCCCGGTTTGTGTCCTACTTGACCCTGTCGACCTTGACTCGGGAGTTGTAACCTTCAACGCTAAGGTACCAGGCGCCGAGTAGACCCGGCCTGATCTCGACGGCCGGGTTTTCCATGGGCCTGCTCGTGAAGACGCGGTTCTCGGCCTGGCGCCAGACCATGCCGTTTTCCAGGACAAAGACGTCATTCCCACTCCAGCCGGTGAACGAGCCAACGATATTGCTTGTTATCGGGCCGTCGTTTGAGGACCTTTCACCGCGAAGACCGCGGCGGTCCCGGACCGGTTCGGCGTCAGCCTGGCTGATTCCCGCTTCGCCTTCGGCCAATGATCTCTGCAGGATCCATCGATTCAGCGTGGCCAATTCCTCATCGGACAGCTTGTGCAGCCCGGCATCACGGAACTCCCGTCCGGTCATGCGTTCCTCAAGGGAGGAGAAGCCCTGACCGGCGCCCAGGCTCATTGACAACAGCAGGGCAATACCGAAGAAAACAATTCTCATTGAAAGATTCTGATCCATTGGCTGATGCAGCGTTGGAGTAAAAGCCTGCGTGGAAGTCTAACCGGTTACAGGTCGTGTTTGTAGCGGACGTAAGGGATGCGGCCAAAGACATTTTCCAGCGGATCTTCCAGTCCGACATCGGACTCATCGACCCGCGGCGTATTGTCGAGTACATTGCTGATGCCCACGCTCAGTGAGGCGTTTCGCGGGCGCCAGGAAAATTCGAGATCAAAGGAGTTCAATGGCGCGACACCGGTGCCACCGGCCAGCCAAAGTGGCAAATCGCGATGCTGGCCGAGCAGGTCGCCTCCGAAGCTGCCACGGCGCCAGCCTAGAGAAAGTTGCGCAGAATTGGAGTAATGGGTAGCGCCAAAATCTGCCAATGGGTCGCTCAACAGGCCCAGTTCAGCCATGCTCATCCGTTGCCGATATCGAGCGACCTGCAGACCCACAAGGAAATCCCCCACCCTTTCGGTATTGACGCCGAAACTGACACTGAGATCCAGGCCGTCCCCGGCACCACCGCTCCCGTATGGGTTCAGCGCGGACAATGGCTCCTGCCACGGCCTCAATCCCGTGTTTGCCAGTCTGTTGCGTGTGCCGGGCTGCTGGCTGTGGAAAGCGCCTATCCCGAAACTGAGTCCGGGGGCGGCCATCCACTCGCCGCGAACCTGGACCAGGTTGACGGCATTCTGTGGGGTCGGTTCGTCGACGAAGCGACAATCTTCGGCGACAAAGGTGTCAATGGTGAGAGTGTGCTGGTTGCACTGGATATGCGCCAGGCTGGCTGTGTTGAGCTGCCAGGCCTCAAGCGACCATGAAAATGCGCCTGGATCCGAGCTGGCGTCGCCAGGCTCGCCGGCCTGACCCAGGGGCACGCTCATGGTCAGCCTTGGCCTCAGTCCCGGAAGCCCGGAGGCGTCACGATCACCGAGAAGCAGAGACGGTGGGGTTTGCTCGGGTTGATCGCGCCACAGGACCAGATCGTCCGCAGATTGCGCCACAGCAGCGGCCGAAGCCATTGCCATAGCGAGGGACAGCAAGATAATCCGGAGTGCCAACATAACGCTTTAAAGTCGCTCGTGTTTCGGAAACATGGTACTTCGAGTCCCAAACTAACAAAAAGTTTACCCCCGTACCTTTGCAGTTTAGCAGAGGGTTTCGGCGTTTGCACGAGAAAGAGCGGTCGAATCCGGCTCTAAACAAACGAAAGTTAAACCTTTTTTACAGTGAGCTGCTGAATGGCCCTGCACGGGCGCGGTCGACACGGCTGATTGAGATGGCGGCCACCATTTTGCGACCGATTTGCAAAATCGGGGCGGATTGAATTAGGTTGTCAGACTTTCCCAAAATTCGAGTGAATTCATGAGCGAGGTCTATCTGGTCGGGCTCGATGGCAGCGATTGCGGTATTCGGGCACTGGAAGTGGCTGTCCGACAGGCTGGTCTGACAGGCGCGCGACTGGTGATCAGCTACGTCATTCCCTGGTCGCCGTTCACCTTTTCGACCCCGGAGGAAAACGCCTTGCGCCACCGGCGGCGCGAAGAAGAGCTGACCCGCGCGACAGAAATGATCCTCCTTCCGGAAAAGGAGCGCCTGGAAGAGAACGGGATAGAGTGCGAGATTGTTGCTCGCCACGGCCACCCTGCCAAGACGCTGGTTCAACTGGCGGTCGAATACGAGGCGACCTTCATGGTGGTTGGAACCAGCGGCGATACACCGCTCAAGACTCGGATCCTCGGTGGTACTGCTTCGGCCCTGATTCAGATTGCGCCGTGCCCGATCATGGTCGTGCCATGAGCGGCCAGATCGAGGAAGCGCAATCTGCAATCCGCCAGGGTATCGACGAACGCATCGATCAGGTCATCGATCCACTGACCAGCCTGGTCGAGAGCTTTATCCTGTTCCCGCTGCCCATTCCCGGCAGCGAAGCGCAAGTGCCCTTTGTCGTCCTGTGGCTGGTGATTGCCGCGCTCGTGTTCACCTTCTACTTCCGGTTCATCAACCTGCGTGGTCTGGCGCACGGTTTCCGGCTGGTGCGTGGCGATTTCAACGATCCGCGCGCTGCTGGCGAAGTGACCCATTTCCAGGCACTGGCCACGGCCTTGTCCGGCACGGTCGGGCTCGGCAATATCGCCGGGGTGGCGATCGCCGTGTCGGTCGGTGGCCCCGGCGCTGTGGTCTGGATGATGCTGGCCGGGTTTCTCGGCATGTCGTCGAAATTCGTCGAGTGTACGCTCGGCGTCAAACACCGCCGGATCAATGCCGACGGCAGTGTGTCGGGCGGCCCGATGTGGTATTTGAGCCGCGGTCTGGCCGACCGTGGTCCGGCTCTGGCCAGGCTGGGTAAGATCTGCGCGGTGGTATTCGCGATCTTCTGTATCGGCGGCTCGTTTGGCGGCGCCAACATGTTCCAGTCCAACCAGAGTTTTCAGCAGGTGTTGAGTGTCACGGGGGGTACGGACTCGTGGTTTTTCGGCCGGGGCTGGCTGTTCGGGCTGATCCTGGCGTTTTTTGTCGGCCTCGTGATTATCGGCGGCATTCGCTCGATTGCCCGGGTGACTTCGAAAATCGTCCCGCTGATGGCCACCATCTACATTACCGCCGGCCTCGTGATCATCGCCGTGCATATCGATCAGGTTCCGGCTGCGTTCGCCCTGATGTTTTCCTCCGCCCTGGGGGTCAATTCCGTCGCCGGCGGGGCACTCGGCGTGCTTGCCATCGGCTTTCAGCGCGCGGCGTTTTCCAGCGAGGCCGGGATTGGTTCGGCCGCCATTGCCCATTCGGCGGTCCAGACCAGCGAGCCGGTCAGCGAAGGGCTGGTGGCACTGTACGAGCCCTTCATCGATACCGTGATCGTGTGCACGATCACTGCGCTGGTCATCATCATCTCCGGCGCCTATGTAGCCGGCGGCAGCATGAGCGGCGTCGAGCTGACATCGGAGGCGTTTGCCAGCGTCATCGGCTGGTTCCCCTATGTCCTGGCCGTCGCGGTGCTGCTGTTCGCCTACTCGACCATGTTGGCCTGGTCCTACTACGGCCTCAAGTGCTGGACCTTCCTGTTCGGTGAATCCAGGCAGGTGGAGTATTCCTACAAGATCCTGTTCCTGCTTTTCGTCGTCCTCGGCGCCAGCGTGCAGCTTGGCGCCGTGATCGGTTTTTCCGACGCGATGATCCTGGCCATGGCCTTCCCCAACCTGCTCGGCATCTACTTTCTGCTGCCAACGGTCCGGCGCGAACTCGACAGATACTGGGCCAAGGTCAAGGCCGGCCAATTGCCCGTGTTCAGAAAAGGATCCTCGGTCCCCGTAACGCCGGCATCGGCAGGCCTGAAGCCTTAACGCTCAAATTCTTTAGTCTTCCTCAGCGCCTCAGCGTCTCTGCGCGAGTCAATTGCTTAAAGCAATCTCGCGCAGAGACGCGGAGGCGCGGAGAAAGGGCCGGGAATTCTGTTCCAGACCCAAATCTGTGGCCGCGCCTTGCCTCGAAGCCGGCCAGACGGCACAATGCCGGCTTTCCAGCCATATCCCCCGGACCGCCCATCATGCCGTCGTCAAAAAACAATCGCCGCCGCCTCGCCAATGCCATACGCGCCCTGTCCATGGACGCGGTCCAACAGGCCAACTCCGGCCATCCCGGCATGCCCATGGGCATGGCCGACGTTGCCGAGGTGCTCTACAACGACCATCTGAAGCACAATCCGAGCAACCCGGACTGGTGGGATCGCGATCGTTTCGTGGTGTCCAATGGCCACGGGTCGATGTTGCTGTACTCGGTCCTGCACCTGAGCGGCTATGGCGTTTCCCTTGAGGACCTGAGAAATTTCCGCCAGTTGCATTCACCGACCGCCGGTCACCCCGAATTCGGCGAAGCGCCGGGCATTGAGACCACCACCGGCCCGCTGGGCCAGGGCTTGGCCAACGCGGTCGGCATGGCATTGGCGGAAAAATTGCTGGCGGCGCGCTTCAATACCGACCAGCACAAGCTGGTTGATCATCACACCTACGTTTTTGCCGGTGACGGCTGCCTGATGGAAGGGATCTCGCACGAGGTCTGTTCGGCCGCCGGCACCTGGGGGCTGGGCAAGCTGGTCGTGTTTTATGACGACAATGGCATTTCCATCGACGGCGAGGTCTCAGGCTGGTTTACCGAAGATACGCCGGGCCGCTTTCGCGCCTATGGCTGGCACGTGGTGGCCAATGTCGACGGCCACGACGCCGAAGCCGTCAATGCCGCGATCGAGGAAGCGCGGGCCAATGCCGACAAGCCTACCCTGATCTGCTGCAAGACGACAATCGGCTGGGGTGCGCCCAACAAGCAGGGCACCGCGGATACTCATGGCGCCCCACTGGGGGATGAGGAAATCGCCGCGGCCCGCAAGGTGCTGGGCTGGAACCACCCGCCGTTCGAAATTCCCGACGATGTCCGCGCTGGTTGGGATGCCCGTGATCGTGGCGTCGAGCGCGAACAGCAATGGCAGGCCCTGTGGCAGGAATACCAAAGCGCTAACCCCGAACGGGCAGCCGAGTTTGGTCGCCGCATGAAGGGCGAATTGCCGGCTGATTTCGATGACATCCTCGCCGACGCCCTGGCGCAGATGCAGGCCGATGATGGCAAGGTTGCCACCCGCAAGGCTTCCGGCATGTGCATCGAGACGCTGGCTCCGCATCTGCCCGAACTGCTTGGCGGTTCGGCCGACTTGACCGGGTCCAACAATACCAACTGGTCGGGCAGCATCGACATCACCACCGATCCGGCCAACGGCAATTACATTTATTACGGCGTGCGCGAATTCGGTATGACGGCGATTATCAATGGGCTGGATCTGCACGGCGGCTTCATTGCCTACGGCGGTACCTTCCTGGTGTTTTCCGACTACGCGCGCAACGCGGTTCGCATGTCGGCACTGATCCCGACTGGCGCGATCCACGTCTACACTCATGACTCGATCGGGCTCGGCGAAGATGGGCCGACGCATCAGCCCGTCGAGCACGTCGCCTCCCTGCGCCTGATCCCCAATCTCCAGGTCTGGCGCCCGGCCGACAAGCCGGAAACCCTGGCCGCCTGGGCAGTCGCCTTGAAACGTCGGACTGCACCCACCGCCCTGGTCCTGACCCGCCAGGGTCTGCCTCACCAGCCACGAGACCAGCAGCAACTGCAAGACATTTCGCGAGGTGGCTACGTGCTGCGCGAGGCTGAAGATGGTGAGCCCCAGGCCATCATTATGGCCTCAGGCTCCGAAGTCGGCCTGGCCGTCGCCGCGGCCGAAAAGCTGACCGCCGATGGCATCCGGGTTCGCGTGGTCTCCATGCCCAACCCGGACCTGTTCTCAGCCCAGGACGCCGCCTACCGCGCCACCGTTCTGCCGAGTGCTGTAACGGCACGCCTGGCCATCGAAGCCGGTATTTCTCTCTACTGGCGCCACCTGGTAGGCGATGCCGGTCAAGTCATTGGCATCGACCACTTCGGCGCCTCGGCACCGGCCGACCAACTGTTTCGAGAATACGGCTTTACCACCGAAGCCGCCGTCGCTGCCATCAAGGAAATGCTCGACTAAGTATTTGAAATCCAGGGACCCGGGCTCAGTCCCGGGTCCTGGGGTCCAGCGCAGCTTGCGCTCTTCCCCTCTCCCGTCTCCCATCTCCCGTCTCCAGCCAGCCAGCCAACCAGCCAACCAGCCAACCAGCCAACCAGCCAACCAGCCAACCAGCCAACCGCCTTTCTCCGGTGGTTCTGAGTCATGCATCGCAGTACAATTAACGATGTGTCCAATTCCACTCATTTTCGGAGAGCAAACCCATGCCTATCAAGGTCGCCATCAATGGTTATGGCCGTATCGGCCGCAACGTCCTGCGCGCACTGTATGAATCCAACCGTAACAGCGAGATTCAGATCGTTGCCCTGAATGACCTCGGCGATACCGCGACCAACGCGCACCTGACCCGCTACGATACCGCCCATGGCAAATTCAATGCCGATGTATCGGTCGATGGCGACGACATCGTGATCAATGGTGACCGCATCCGGGTACTGGCCGAGCGTGATCCGTCGAAGCTGCCCTGGGGTGAGCTGGGAGTCGACGTGGTGATGGAGTGCACCGGATTTTTCGCCAGCAAGGAAAAGGCCTCGGCTCATCTGAAGGCCGGTGCCCGCAAGGTCCTGATCTCCGCCCCGGCCGGCAAGGACCTGCCGACCGTCGTCTATGGCGTCAATCACGACGTCATTGGCGCCGATGATCACGTCGTTTCCAACGCATCGTGCACCACCAACTGCCTGGCGCCGCTGGTCAAACCACTCAATGACACCATCGGCCTGGAATCCGGGCTGATGACCACCATCCACGCCTACACCAATGACCAGGTGCTGACCGACGTCTTTCACTCCGACCTGCGCCGCGCGCGTTCGGCCACCATGAGCCAGATCCCGACCAAAACCGGGGCCGCATCGGCCGTGGGCCTGGTGTTGCCGGAAATGGTGGGCAAGCTCGACGGTTTTGCCATGCGCGTGCCGACGATCAATGTCTCGGTGGTCGATCTGAGCTTTATCGCCAGCCGCGACACCAGCGTCGAGGAAGTCAACCGGACCGTCAAGGCGGCCAGCGAAGGCGAGCTCAAGGGCATCCTCGGTTACAACGACGAACCGCTGGTCTCGATCGATTTCAACCACGACCCACGCTCCTCTATTTTTGATGCCAGCCTGACCAAAGTGGCCGGCGGCCGTCTGGTCAAGGTGTTGAGCTGGTATGACAACGAGTGGGGCTTTTCCAACCGGATGCTGGATACGGCGTTGGTTTTGGCGAAAGCCTGAGGTTAGAGGAGTCGGAAGACGGAAGACGGAAGACGGAAGACGGAAGACGGAAGACGGAAGACGGAAGACGGAAGACGGAAGACGGAAGTCGGAAGTCGGAAGTCGGAAGTCGGAAGTCGGAAGTCGGTAGTCGGAAAGGCATGGACCACAGTGCCTCTGTGGTGAGTTTTTCTTGTGTTGTGAGATCGATTAGTGGGAAATGAGCCATGAAAACGTTCGACCAGGTTGACTTGAAAGGCAAGCGGGTTTTGATCCGCGCTGATTTGAACGTGCCGATCCAGCGGGGCGAGGTGACCTCCGATGCCCGAATCCGTGCCTCGCTCCCAACCTTCCGTCAGGCCCTTGATGCAGGGGCTGCGGTGATGGTGATGTCGCACCTGGGCCGACCAGAGGAAGGCAAGCCGGACGATGAGTTCTCGCTGGCGCCGGTTGCCGATGTGCTCAGTGAACTGTTGGGTACGCCGGTTCGTCTGGTCCGTGACTGGATCGATGGGGTCGAGATCAACCCCGGCGAGTTGGTGTTGCTGGAGAATGTGCGCTTCCTTGCGGGCGAAAAGGCCAACGACAAGGCGCTGGCGGGAAAGATGGCGGCCCTGTGTGATGTCTTCGTCATGGACGCCTTCGCCACCGCCCACCGCGCCCAGGCCTCCACCGAAGGCGTGATCCGCAAGGCTGGTTTGGCCTGTGCCGGCCCGCTGCTGGCCGCCGAAATCGCGGCCCTGGACAAGGCCCTGGCCAACCCGGCCCGGCCGTTGGTGGCGATTGTCGGCGGCGCCAAGGTATCCAGCAAGCTCAAGGTTCTTGAAGCACTGATCGAGAAGGTCGACCAGTTGATCGTCGGTGGCGGCATCGCCAATACCTTCCTGGCCGCGGCCGGTTTCCGCATCGGCACCTCCCTGCACGAACCCGAACTGGTCGATACGGCAAAAAAGCTGATGGCCCAGGCCGAGGCCAAGGGCGCAACCATTCCGTTGCCCACCGATGTGCTGACTGCTGAACGCTTCCACCAGGAAGCCCACGCCTCCCTGCGTGATGTCAGCCGAATCCACGCCAATGAAATGATTCTCGATATCGGCCCGGAAAGCGCCGGCAAGCTGGCCGCTATCGTGCGCCAGGCCGGCACCGTGTTGTGGAACGGGCCGTTGGGCGTATTCGAATTCGAAGCCTTCCATTCCGGCACCCAGGCGATTGCCCATGCCGTTGCGGCCTGTGACGGGTTCACGCTCGCAGGCGGAGGCGACACCATCGCCGCCATCGAAAAGTACAAGGTGGCAGATCGAATCG
>JBGTEC010000134.1:0-4171 GCA_041747995.1 Wenzhouxiangella sp. | reverse complement strand
GCCGATTCTGGCCTGGGCCTTCCATGATTCGATCTTCAAGATCCAACATGCCCTGCGGGGTGTGATCGACAACTATCCGATCGCCTGGGTCCGTCCGTTTCTCAGGGCCATCGTCTTCCCGCTTGGCCGGGTCGAACGGATTCCCAATGACCGGCTGGGCCACAAGGTGGCTTCGCTGCTGCTGTCTCCTTCAGAGACCCGCAACCGCCTGACCCGCGGCATCTACACCTCTGCACGCGCCGGGCATCCGGTCGGGGTCATGGAAAAACTGCTCCCGGACGTGATCGCCGCCGAGCCGTTGGAGCGCCGAAAACTCAAGGCGCTGCGCAGCGGTCAGATCAGTGGCTATACCTTCGAGGAGCAACTGGCCCAGGCGCACGAGAAAGGCCTGTTCTCCGACAAGGAAGTCGAATTCCTGCAGGATGTCCGCAAGCGCACCCTGGAAATCATCTCCGTTGATGACTTCGAGCTTGAAGAACTGCAGGCCGGCCTGAGCACTGAGGGTAATCGAATCCGTGGTCAGCGAAAGGAAGCGGCCTGACGGAAGTCGGTAGTCGGTGGTCGGTTTCCCGTCTTCTGAATGTGATCTTGCGTTATAATCCCCGCCGGCCAGCCTGCTGGCCAATTCACCTCAAAGGTGCCCCGGCTTCACAACCGGGGTGAAACGGGAAACCGGTGTGAATCCGGTGCTGCCCCCGCAACTGTAATCGATGCCGTGGATACACGATACACGGCGTGGCCGAATGCATCCACTCTGCCGAGTCTGGCAGGGGAAGGATTCGACCCCATGGGAGTTTTATCCGTGATCGAGAGTCAGGAGACCGGCCTGTGAGGACCAATCACTTTGGGTTGCGGTGGGCAACCAGGGTCGATGGCACCTTGCAGTTGCTCTCCCGCCGTTGGCTTTTTTGCTCATCCGCCCCCGACAACTAAAGCGCGGGTGAGCGCATGGAGCCAACATGACACGACTGACTTCCACCGGACTGGCAACCGCCGGTCTGCTGTTTTCTTTTTCTTCCCTCTGGGCTGACACACAAATCGTCGGCGAGCCGATGGTGGTGACCGCCACGCGTTCCGAGCAGCCGGCCAGCGCCAGCCTGGCCTCGGTATCGGTCATTGACCGCGATCAGATCGAGCGCAGCCAGGCGCCGGACCTGTTCGAGTTGCTGCGCATGGAGGCGGGTGTCGACATTACCCGCACCGGCGGCCCCGGTGGACAGACCAGCCTGTTTCTGCGCGGCAGCAATTCCAACCATGTTCTGGTCCTGATCGACGGCATCCGGGTCGCCGCCGCCGGCACCGGCGCATTTGCCTGGGAATTGCTGGATCCGGCCATCGTTGAGCGCATCGAAATCGTTCGCGGCCCACGCGCCGCGCGCTGGGGTTCGGATGCCATCGGCGGGGTCATTCAGATTTTCACCCGCAAAGCCGAGGGCATCTCGGCCCGCGCAGCCTATGGTCGCTACCGGGATCGCAGCCTGGCATCTTCTTACGGCGCGGGTGCCGTTGGTTTGACCGTTGCCGCGCGTCGCGTCGGTGGCTTTTCGTCCCAGAACGAGCGCGGTTTTGCTTTCGACCCGGACGATGACGGCTTTCGAAACGTCAGCGCGACAACGGCCGGAATCGCCACGGCAGGGCCCGGGCTGCTGAGCTGGAATGCCCGCCTGGCCCAGGGCGAAACCGAGTTCGACCAGGGCGAGTCGGATTTTCTCAATTATGCCGGTGGCCTGGATTATCGCTCAACAGGGAGCAGCCCGTGGCAATGGCAGGCAAACGCCGCTGCCTATCGAGACCGACTGGAAACCGAAACCGCCTTTGGCGTCTCGGAGGTCATTACCCGGCGGGTGCAAGCGGGGGTCCTGGCCGAAACAGACCTGGGTTCATCCACCAGCTTGCTTCTGGGTGTCGATGGCTGGCGCGAGTCCGGCGTCAGCCGCAACCAGTGGTCCGAGAATCGCTACAACGTTGGTGTCTGGACGGGTCTTGACGGCAGCCTGGGCCGGTTTGACCATGAAGCCAGCCTGCGCCTGGACCGGGACGAGCTGTTCGGCAGCGCGGTGACCGGCAACCTCGCCGGAGGCTGGCGCCCGAGCGACGACTGGCGCATATCGGCCGGCATCGGACGGGGTTTTCGGGCGCCCAACTTTTCCCAGTTGTTCTCGCCCGGCTTCGGCGGCCTGTTCGCCGGCAACCCGGATCTTGACCCTGAAACATCCTGGACCACCGAAGCCGGCCTGCAGTGGCTGGGTCTGCGGAACCAGCGCTTCAGCCTGTCGCTGTTCGATACCCGGATCGATGACTTGATCGACTTTGCCGGAACCGACTTCCAGGCGATCAATATTCGCAGGGCGAGAATCCAGGGCGCCGAGTTGAGCCACAACTTCAACAGTCTCAGATGGCGTTCGCAGGCCAGCTATACATGGCAGGACGCCGAAGACCGCGATACAGGTAACGCCCTGCTGCGCCGACCGAAGGAAAAGGCCGCGCTCAGCGTGGACCGTTTACTTGCCAATGGCGGCTGGTTTGGTGGTGAGGTACTGTTCAACGGCTCGCGCCTGGATGTCGGCCAGCAGGAATTGCCGTCCTATACCTTGATCAACCTGCGCGCAGGCTGGACTCTGCCGGCAGGGTTCAGGCTCGAAGGCCGGATCGAAAACCTGACCGACCGCGATTATGAGCAGCTGTTCGGATTCAATACGCATGGACGGTCGTTGTTTGTCGCCTTGAGTTGGGAAGGGTAAGAACACCGGTTTACGGGTTACGGTATACAGGTTAGGGTGATTCAGGATTTTTCTGGACTCTGAATTTGAAGTCATTTCCCGGCCGGGCCCGTGCGACCCTGACTATTGTGGCCATCACCCTGCTGGCGTCGTGCCAGCGGGGTGATGTTGAGCAGCGGGCGGAGTTTCTGGTTTTTGGAACTCAGGTGCAGGTCGTTGTTCGTGATTTGTCCGAAGCTCAGGCGGACATCGCCTTTGCCTGGCTGGGCCGGGATTTTCAGCGCATGCACCACGAATGGCATCCCTGGGATCCGGGACCGCTCAATGACCTCAACCAGGGCCTGGCCGTGGGCGGTTGGGTGCGCACGACGCCCGATCTGATTACCCTGATTGAGGCCAGCCAGCGGATGGAGCGCGGCTCCGACGGCCTGTTCAATGCCACCATTGGCGCACTGGTCAGGGGTTGGGGATTTCATACCTCCAGCTATCCCATCACCGACCCACCGCCTGACGATACCGATATCCAGGCACTACTGCTGAGACAGCCTTCAACCCTGGATATTCAGATCGATGGCCAGCGGGTGCGCTCGACCAACCGCGCCGTGCATCTTGATTTCAGCGGCATTGCCAAAGGTCTGGCGGCACATCAGGCCTGCGAGCGATTGGCCGAGCACGAGTCCGTCGACGCAATGATTGACCTGGGTGGCGATGTCATGATTTGTGGCCCGACGGCAAAGCCATGGCGGGTCGCCCTGAGCGATGGACGACGAGGCGTGCTGACCACCGTGGAGATTGCCGAGCGCATGGCCATTTTCACCTCGGGCAACTACCATCGGTACGGCCAATGGGAAGGTGAGCGCTACGCCCATATCCTGGACCCCGCCACCGGCTATCCGGTCGACCGTATCATGCAGGCCACCGTGATCGACCCCGACCCCCTCCTGGCTGACGCCGCCGCCACCGCCCTGGTCGTCGCCGGCCCACTCATCTGGCAGTCAGTCGCCCGCAACATGGGCGCCGAACACGCCCTGATCATCGACAGCGACGGCAACGTCCAGTCCACCAAGGAATTGACCGCAACGATAGAAAATCAAAAAATGAAAGGCGACTAACCGCGAAGACGCAAAGAACGCGAAGGAAAGGCTCGAAAAGCAAAGAACGCAATAAACATTTTCAACGCGAAGACTCGCCCCTGACGGCACTGCGTCCGCGCTGCTTGCGCTGAAGCGCAAAATGCCAGTTCTTCATTGTCCGGGCCAAGACACAGCAGAGAAATGGATCCACGCATTTTCTTTTTCCTTTCTTCGCGTCCTTTGCGATGAGATGGTCTCCCCCTACCTTTCAATTTCGGCGTCGGTGCGCCAGGATTGAGATCGCAAACATTCAATCCGCATCAGGAAGGAGGAGACCGTGACTCAGATTACGACAATTGGCATGGATTTGGCAAAGCA
>JBGTEC010000133.1:0-2452 GCA_041747995.1 Wenzhouxiangella sp. | reverse complement strand
CAAGTTGTATATCCAGCGCGTCTTCATCATGGATGCGGCCGAGCAACTGGTGCCGCGCTACCTGCGCTTTATGCGCGGCGTTGTCGATTCGGCCGACCTGCCGCTCAATATCTCGCGCGAAATGCTGCAGGACAGCCCGCTGCTGAACAAGATTCGGGCGACCGTGGTCAAGCGCAGCCTGGATTTGATCGAAAAGCTGGCTGTCCAGGGTGGCAAGGAATGGGAGCAATTCTGGAAATCCTTCGGTCCTGTGCTCAAGGAAGGGGTGATCGAAGACTTCGAGCAGCGCGAGCGGGTCGCCTCGCTGCTTCGCTTCGCCTCCACCCACGAAGACAGCGCCAGGGAAGGCGAGGCCGTCAGCCTGGACGACTATATCGGTCGCATGCAGGAGGGCCAGGACACGGTCTGGTACCTGACCACCGACAGCCTGTCCGTGGCCCGCTCCAGCCCGCACCTCGAAGCCTTTCGCAAACGTGGGATCGAAGTTCTGTTGCTGACCGACCGGATCGATGAATGGGTGGTTTCGCACCTGACCAATTACAAGGACAAGCCACTGAAATCGGTCACCAGTGGCAAGCTGGGGCTCGATGATGACGACAGCTGGGAGCCGGACGACGAGACCAAGGCGCTGGCAGGCCGAATCAAGAAGGCTCTGGCCGAGCGTGTCGGCAATGTCCTGGCCGGCAGACGTCTGACCGAGTCGCCGGGTCGGCTGATGGCCGATGAGCATGGCATGACTTTGCAGATGCAGAAACTGCTGCGCCAGGCCGGCCAGGAAGTGCCTGAGACCAAGCCCGACCTGGAGATCAACCCGGGTCATCCGCTGCTTGGGGCAATGGCCGCTGAAACTGACGAGCAGCGTTTCTCTGATCTCTCGCAGTTATTGCTGGATCAGGCCCTGCTGGCCGAAGGCGGCGACCTGAGCGATCCGGCCGCCTACGTGAGGCGGGTCAATCAACTGCTGGTCGCCGCGCTGACCGGTTCTGCCGCGGATTCGAAAGAAGCAGTCAAAAATGACGCGGATGCCACCTCAAGCTGAGGTGGCGGCGGCCAATAACGGCTGGCGGGTCAAGCTGGGAGCGTGGGTCGAGGGGCCTGCGCTGACGCGGTTCATCATCACGCTGATCGTGATCAACGCGATCATTCTTGGCCTGGAAACCTCCGAGCGCGTGACAGCCGCCGTCGGCCCGGCCCTGCGGGCCGCAAATGCGCTGATTCTGGCCGTTTTTGTGATTGAAATCCTGTTCAAGCTGGTGGCCTTTGGTCCGCGCTTTTTTCGCTCAGGCTGGAATATTTTCGACTTCCTGATCGTCACCATTTCGCTGGTGCCAACGACCGGGCCGCTGGAAATTCTGCGAGCGCTGCGCATTCTGCGTGTGCTTCGCCTGCTGTCCCAGGTGCCCAAGCTCAGGGTGATTATCGAGTCACTGATGCGGGCGCTGCCCGGCATGGGTTGGACTGCGCTGCTGCTGGTGCTGGTGTTCTACGTCTTTGCCGTCATGGGCACCATGATGTTTGGAGCCCAGTTTCCGGAATACTGGGGCAACCTGGGCTTGAGTCTGTTCTCCCTGTTTCAGATCATGACCCTGGAATCCTGGTCCAGCGGCGTGGCCAGACCCATGATGGAAGTCTATCCCTGGATCTGGGTCTACTTTGTGCCGTTCATCCTGGTGTCGAGTTTCATGGTGCTGAACCTGTTTATCGCCATTATCGTGACCGCCACCCAGTCCATCCACGCCGATGAGGAAGAAGATCAGCGCCAGGAATTGCTGGCCGAGTTGCGCGCCATCAACCTGCGGCTGCAGAAGCTGGAGGGCAGGGGGCCGTCATGACCGAGTCGGTCAGGCTGGACAAGTGGCTGTGGGCGGCGCGTTTCTTCAAGACCCGCGGCCTGTCCCAACAGGCGTTAAAGGGTGGCAAGGTCGAAATCAACGGTCACCGGGCCAAGCCCTCGCGACTGGTTCGCGAGGGCGATCGGCTTCGCATCACCAAGGGCGAGCAGCTGTTTGAAGTCAAGGTCCGCGGGCTGCTCGAACGCCGTGTGTCTGCGCCTCTGGCCCAGGAGCTCTACGCAGAAACCGAGGAAGGGAAAAGATCCCGCGAAGCCCTCCAGGAGCAGCGTCGGTTGGAACATGATGACGAATCGGCACGCAGCGGTCGACCCGACAAGCACCAGCGTCGCCAGTTACGACGTTTCCGAAGCGGTGAATAGCGAGCCGCGGGAACTAACCGCAAAAACAAATAATATCAGCCGCGAAAATCAAAAAAATACTAACCGCGAAGGGAAAGAATTTAGAGTTTTTCTTTGCGACCTTTGCGATGAGATGGTCTCCCCCTACCTTTCAATTTCGGCGTCGGTGCGCCAGGATTGAGATCGCAAACATTCAATCCGCATCAGGAAGGAGGAGACCGTGACTCAGATTACGACAATTGGCATGGATTTGGCAAAGCA
>JBGTEC010000132.1:0-4435 GCA_041747995.1 Wenzhouxiangella sp. | reverse complement strand
AACCGGTTTGCCGGCGGTGTAGTACTCGGTCGACAGGCCAATGATCACGCCACCAACAGCGCCAACCAGGGCCGCGACCCAGACGCCATTGCTGATGTCGAGATAGCGGATCAGGAAAAACGCCAGGATGATGAAGCCGATGGCCGCCGACATGGTGCCGATGCGCAGAGCTACTTCCGGGCTCTTGTTGGACGCGGCGCGCACCAGCAGGATGGCGCCAATTGAGCATACCAGACCCAGCGAGGACAGCAGCAAGGGCAGGCTCATGATGGCCGAGCCTTCGCCCAGGCCTTCAACCACGCCACCAATGGACTGCTGGACCATGACCGTGGCCAGAGCAACCGTGGCGATCATGGCGCCGCAATAGGATTCAAAAATGTCAGAGCCCATGCCGGCCACATCACCGACGTTGTCACCGACGTTGTCGGCGATCACGCCCGGGTTTCTTGGGTCATCTTCCGGAATCCCGGCTTCGATCTTGCCGACCAGGTCGGCGCCGACGTCGGCTGCCTTGGTGAAGATGCCGCCACCAACGCGATAGAACAGGGCAACCACACCGGCGCCCATGCCGAAACCGTGAATCCGGTGAGCCGTTTCCGGATCGGTGCCGAACATCAGGTAGAGTCCGCCAAGGCCGAGCAGACCGAGCGAGGCCAGCACCATGCCCATGACCGAACCACCGTAGAAGGCAACACTCAGTGCCTTGCTGGCGCCGAACTCGTGGGCAGCAGTCGTGGTGCGCACATTGGCGCGGGTGGCGGCGATCATGCCCAAAAAGCCTGCCAGCGCGGAACTGACGGCGCCGACCAGGAAGGAAATCGCGGTCTGAATGCCGAGCCCGGAGAAGCTCAGGGCCACAAAGATCACGGCGACCGACAGGCCGATCAGGATCAGTTCGCGACGCATGAACGCCAGCGCGCCTTCCTGGATCAGTTTGGCGATCTCGCTGGGCTTGCCGGCCATGGCCGGGTAGCTCATGACAACGCGGTAAAGGATGAAGGCTACGATCAGGCCGACAACCCCAAGAATTGGGGGGATCATCATGTGGTTCATTTTTTCTCCCAGAATCAGGCTGGTATCAGAGCAAAACGCAATAGACAAGGCCCCGAAGTATCTTCGGGGTCCACAAAACCGGGTAATTGTAGTGAGAACCAGGCCCGGTAGCAAATCGGACGTGACGGGTGCGGCAATTCAGTGGCCAAAAAACGTGGTCAGTCGCCCCGATAGATGCATCCGGAGGTGCAGGTTTCCTGGATCAGGATTTTGGATAATTCGGGTAGCTCAGGCTTGAGTCGCTGCCAGATCCAGCGTGCCAGATTTTCGCTGGTCGGGTTTTCCAGGCCTTCGATCTCGTTGAGATAATGATGGTCGAGCTGCCGGTAAATGGGCTCGAAGACTTGCTTCAGATCGGCAAAATCCATGACCCAGCCAGCCGGCTCCTTGACCGGACCGGTGATATGGATCTCGATCCGGAATGAGTGACCGTGCAGCCTTTTGCACTTGTGACCATCAGGCACGTGCGGCAGAAAATGCGCCGCTTCGACCTGGAATACCCTGAATAATTCCATGGTGCTATTGTAAGGGGCAGAGTCAAAGTTGAATACTGGTACAATTCCGTCCATAGAGCTATGGGTCCCGGGGGCGTTGAGGTGCGTGGACCAATTTGACCAAACTAAGGGAGTGTCTGATGTCGGAAGTCGTGATTGAGCTGATATTGAAGCGGCGCTCGGGCGTGCTGGCTGCCGCTGTGGCGGCGGTGCACCGGGCCGGTCTGGAGTTTCAGTCTCAGCGCATGACGGATGACGAGGCTGTCCCCCGCTTGCTTCTGAATGTGACTGGGGAGCCGCGTGATGCCGACCAGATCATTGACGTTTTCGCCAATGTCGGCGGGGTCGCCGAAGTTGCCGATGTTCTGGTCAACGGCATTTCCTTGATGCACGGACTTCCGGAACCCGAACCAGAGCCAGAGCCAGAGCCAGAGCCAGAGCCGATCAGGGAGCCCGACCCTGAACCCGAGCCGGTAAAGGAGCCAGACCCGGAACCGGAACCGGAGAAGGTTTCAGCGGCCGAGCCCGAGCCGAACGTGTTTGAGGTCCGGCCAGCCGAGCCGGTAACGGCCGGACCGCAGAAATCACCGGCCGAGATCAAGGCAGCCATGGCCCGTCGCCGGCGCCGTCGGCGGTAGATTGCAGCCCCCGGAAAGACTGCTGTCCGGAGTTCTGAATCTGAAACTTTACTGTAACGCTGGGGATTACCCGGCTTTCGTACTCTCGCAAACAACGTACAACTCCGCCAGGCCCAGCGTGGACATCGAGTATCGCTGCAGTTCCGGGCTGTAATCGACGATGGGGTCCGTGCGCAGGGCAAAGCGCACCGGGCTGAAATCCAGCGCTCGCAGTTCCTTTTCGAAACCGTCGACGGTGATGGGGTTGAGCTCGGTGTACCAACGCCAGTATTGCTCAGGGGAGGCCTCTTCTCCGGCGCGGTCGATATATTTGGGTTTTCCGGCCAGGACGCGCTCCTTCAGCGTTTTTTCGTCAAGCTTCAGGTGAATCCAGGGATCGTCGAAAAACTCGCCAAGGTGATTGCCAACGCTGCCATAGAACAGGCCCGGATGAGCGAAGAACAGGCCCCCGGGGCGCAGGACACGCCGGATTTCGGCCAGAGCGCGGTCATAGCCGCCAGCGATGTGTTCCAGCGAGCCCCAGGACAGGACCGTATCAAAACTGTTGTCTGCGAACGATAAATGGTTGGCGTCCTCGGCCCGGAACTCCAGGCCAGGCGGGTGGATCAGCTCTTCGGGCAGGTGATGCTCGCGGCAAATCTCTGGCAGACGTTCGAAGCCGCCGAAGGGATCGATGCCGATCAGCATTTCCGGTTTCATGCGCAGGGCGATGCCCAGGTCGGTGATGCCATCGCCACAACCGACGTCCAGTACACGCCCTTTCAGGCGCTGATCTTCGCGAAAGAGGAAATGGATGATGGTTCGTGCGGCATGATCGAAATGGCGATAGAACCAGTTGCTGGGGCCTGCCGCCCAGCTGAGCTTGTTGATTGCCGTCGTATCATTCAGTGAGCCCAGACGCCAGGTTGTGTCCCAGGTCGGGCTGCCATGCAGCGTGGTCGTGCTTCTGGCTCGCTCGCGAGCCTGGCCGTTGGTCTGGTCGCGCAGGATCAGGGTCAGAACCGACCCATCCGGCCAGGTGTGCTCCTGGATGCATTCCAGCCGGTATCTGCCACCTGGTAACCAGGCGATGTCCTGGCCGGCCTGACGCAAAAAATAATGGAAGCGCTGCCCATCGGGTGCGTCGACCAGCAACTCGGCATCGAGGTCAAACAGGATGGGGTCGGTCAGTTCGAACTCGCAAACCGGCGTGGGTCGGGCTTCAAAGTGGGTGATCTGCACGGCAACTCGGTTGGATGATGGGAGGTTGAGGCGGTGATTATAGAGGGACCGGGTTTTCGGTTTAGGGTTTACGGCTCAAGGCTCAAGGTTCAGGGTTCAGGGTTCAGGGTTCAAGGTCCTAATGCTGCTGTCATCCCGGCGGAGCGAAGCGGAGAGCCGGGATCTCGAGTTCGCAGCTTGGATGAAATGTCGGGCTTGGGAGATCCCGGATCGAGTCCGGGATGACAAATGGGCTGTGGACTCGTGGTCATGCAGAGTTATTTGCAGGCGTCCTTGCCTTTATACTTGCCGGCTCAATGCAAGCATGACTTGATACAAATGACTGATACAACCTATCGAACGGTCTGGGACCGGCGCTCGGCTGATGATCTGGCCGCGCTGGAAGCAGTTGACAACAGCGGCAGTGAAGTTGTTGCCCAGGCCACTGGCCAGCGCGCCGCCGACATGGTGAGCGCGGCGGTGGATTTGAAGGAATCCGACGCGATCCTTGAGCTGGGCTGTGGTGCTGCCCGCATCGGTCGGGAACTGGTGGGCCGCTGTCGGGAATGGATAGGCGTCGATATTTCTCCGAACATGATCAAGTCCGCCGGGCGCCGGCTGGCCGGACATGACAACGTGCGCCTGGAGGTGCTGGAACGGACCAGCCTGGAGATGATCGAGTCCGACAGTGTCGACAAGGCCTATACCATCGCCGTGCTTTGTCACATGGACAAGGAAGACCTGTTTCTGTACCTGCGCGAGATTGCCCGGGTGCTGAAGCCCGGCGGCCTGGCTTATCTGGAAACCTGGAACCTGGCCGATCCGGTCGGCTGGGAACGCTGGCGTTACGAAGTCAATTTCTGGGATCGCTCCGATCATGGTCAGCGCAAGGACGTGGCCCGCAACCAGTTTTGCGTGGCCGAAGAATTTCAGCTCTATGCCGAGCGGGCCGGCCTGGATGTGCTGGTGGGTTTCCGGGATTCGCCCTGGCTGCAGTTGGTGGTTGGTCGTGATCTGTCCGCGGCAGACCGCGAAGCGCATCGCTTGCGC
>JBGTEC010000131.1:0-1981 GCA_041747995.1 Wenzhouxiangella sp. | reverse complement strand
GACCTGATCTACCAGGTTCAGGAGTTGCTCGAAGAAGTACGGGAATTGCGCGGAATGGTTGAAGCCCAGCAACGCGAGATCGAAAACCTGCGTCGTCGTCAACGCGATCAATATCTGGACCTGGATCAGCGTCTGCAACAGACCGGTTCTGGCCCCGCCCCGCGCTCACAGACCGAGACGCCCCGGGTTGTGGATGAAGTGCGGCCCTTGTCGCCCCCATCGGAACAACCACGCGCAGCGCCGCCTACAGAACAAGCCAGCGCCGATGTGCCGGAAGTCCGTGCCCCCATTGAGACCCGCCCGGAAATTACCACGCTGCCTGCACCGGCCGCCGACGGCCCACGTGACCTCGGCACCCCCACGGCAGAAGAGCAGGCGCTGTATGACCGTGCTTTCCGTGCCCTGCGTGAAACCCGTTACGCCGATGCCGCCCAGGGGTTTTCAGAATTTCTGGACAACTTCCCTGATTCAGCCTATGCGCCCAACGCGCAGTACTGGCTGGCCGAAACTTACTATGTGACGCGCGACTTTGAAACCGCGCTGCGCTTTTTCAACCAATTGCTCAATCGTTATCCGGGCAGCAACAAGCAGGGCGATGCCTTGCTCAAGATTGGCTTCAGTCACTTCGAATTGCGCCAGTGGAACGAAGCCCGCGCCGCCCTTGAGCAGGTCCGCAGCCAGCATCCGGATACCACCCTGGCCCGACTGGCCGAAAGCCGGTTGAGGGATATGCGGCTGGCAGGGCACTACTAGGGGCAGGTAAAAAGGTGAAAGGTAAAAGGTGAAAGGGAAGAAGCTTTGAACCTTGCGCCTTGAACCTTGTGCCTTGAGCCTTCAGTTCATGGTCGTCATGCCTGCTCCCATTCAGAATCCTGCTCGGTCCGACGAAGCCCGCCTCAAAATCACCGAAATCTTCGGCTCTATCCAGGGTGAATCGGATCTCGTTGGCTGGCCGACGGTTTTTGTGCGCCTGACCGGGTGTCCGTTGCGATGCCGCTGGTGTGATACGCCGTATTCTTTTTTTGGCGGCGAGTGGCGGAGTTTCGAGGAAATCATCGAGCAGATCGAAGGCTTCGGTCACCAGCGGGTGTGCGTGACTGGCGGTGAGCCGCTGGCGCAGAAACGCTGCATTCCTTTTTTGGCCGAATTGTGTGAGCGTGGCTATATCGTCTCGCTGGAGACCAGCGGCGCGTTGCCGGTCGACGAGGTTGATGCGCGCGTGATCAAGGTGCTTGATCTCAAGGCGCCCGGTTCGAATGAAGTTGAACGCAACCGATGGGAAAACCTGGACTACCTTCAAACGCATGATCAGATCAAGTTCGTGCTTGCCGATCGGGGCGATTTCGACTGGGCGCTGGAGCAGATCGGCGCCCGCGATCTCTTGCGCTGGCAAGTGCTGCTCTCGCCGGTCTGGAACGAGCTTCACCCCCGCCAATTGGCCGAATGGATCCTCGAAGCCAAGGTCTCGGTCCGTCTTCAGCTTCAGCTTCACAAGTATCTCTGGGGCGACGAGCCCGGCCGCTGAATAGGGTCACGTCAGTCAAGGTTTCATCCAAACGGTAGCAATGACGCACCTGGCTCCGCTACCATAAGGGTTGGCTTGGCACATCAACAACAACCCATGACTGACGCTATCAATACCGTGATCTTTCCCGTCGCGGGTCTGGGTACGCGTTTTCTACCGGCAACCAAAGTGGTGCCAAAGGAGATGCTGCCGATCGTCGATACTCCGCTGATCCAGTACGCGGTCGCCGAAGCGATCGCCGCCGGTGCGCGAAAGCTGGTGTTTGTCACCGGGCGGACCAAGAACGTCATCGCCGATCACTTCGACATGGCCTACGAACTGGAGACCGAGCTGGAAAAGCGTGGCAAGCAGGATCTGCTGGCGCTGGTCCAGGACATCATTCCGCCGGGCGTGGAATGCCTGTATGTCCGCCAGCGTGCCGCCCTTGGCCTCGGCCACGCTGTTCTGTGCGCACGC
>JBGTEC010000130.1:0-5494 GCA_041747995.1 Wenzhouxiangella sp. | reverse complement strand
GATCTGCAGGTGAATCGGCTGGTCTTCGTCATGTTCTGTGGCCGCGAAGTACACCGAGGCCAGGCGATCCCTTGGCGGCAGGTCGCGATCGACCCAGTCGTACTTGAAACCGCCGTCGGCGATCAGTCGATACTGCGAATGATCGGCATGATTTTTCATTGTCCGCGGCAGCTTGCCAGCGGTAATCGTTTCAATCACTGCTGTCTTCATCCCGCGCCACAGACCCTTGTTGAAGCCAGGGCGAATATTGCGCACTTTCCTTAGCTCGTCGACGATATCGGATGCGCGCAGACGGGCATCAAAACCCACGCTACTCAGTTTTTCGGCCAGATGCTCGGCGGCAAGCATGCCCGACTTCATTGCCTGGTGGGTGCCCTTGATCTTCGGAACATTGAGCAAACCCGCCGAGTCACCAATCAATATGGCGCCCGGCATTTCCACCTTCGGCAAAGACTGGTAGCCGCCTTCCGACAAGGCGCGCGCGCCAGCCGACAGGATTTCGCCGCCCTGAAGAAATTCATGCATCACCGGGTGGTGCTTGAACTGCTGGAAGGCCTCGAAGGGTGAAAACCCGGGATCCTGGTAATCCAGAGCGCAGACAAAACCCACGGCGACCCGATTCCGGTCCAGATGATAAACAAAACTGCCGCCATAAATCTCGTTGGGTAACGGCCACCCCACCGAGTGCTGGATCAGGCCGGGTTCAACCCGGCCCTCCGGCAGTTGCCAGAGCTCCTTCATGCCGATGCCGTAAGTCTGGGGATCGGAATTCTGAGAGAGCCCGTATTTCGCCACCGCCTGCTTGGTCAAATGGCCGCGGCAGCCTTCACCCAGAACGGTGACCTCGGCCCGGATCTCAATGCCCTGCACGTAAGTGTTCTTGGGTTCACCGGCGCGATCGACACCCATGTCGCCAATAATGACGCCCTGGACTGAACCATCTTCAGCGTAGGAAAGGCCAGCCGCGGCAAAACCGGGAAAGATATCCACACCAAGCGCTTCGGCTTTTGGCGCCAGCCAGGCGCACATGGCCCCCAGCGAGACAATAAAATTGCCGTGATTTTTCTGCTGCGGAGGCGTGGGCAGCTTGCGCTTGCCGGTTTTGGTCAGGAACAGGAACTCGTCCCGACCCGCCGGGACGCAAACCGGCGGCGGGTCGTCGCGCCAACCCGCGATCAGGGCATCCAGTGGGCCAGGTTCGATGACCGCCCCGGAGAGCACATGGGCTCCAATCTCCGAAGCCTTTTCAATCACGCAGACATTGAGATCACTGTTCAGCTGCTTCAGGCGAATGGCACAGGCCAGTCCGGCCGGGCCTGCGCCAACCACCACCACTTCGTATTCCATGATTTCGCGTTCGGACATGGGTTCTTGCGTTTGTTATGGGTCAAGTTCTGCAAGGATACAGGTGTGGCAGTTCAGGAACCAGCGTTCAGCAGTCGTTCGATGTGCGGATACAGCCGTTCCAGCATCTTCGTCTGCGCCTCGATGGTGGGATGAATGCCGTCAGCCATCATCATCCCGGGTCTGTCAAACAGCTCGTCGAGAAAGAATGGCACCAGGGTGATACCGTATTGTTCGGCCAGGCGCGGGTAAATCTCTTCGAAACGGCGCACATAGGCCGGGCCCAGGTTGGGCGGCATGCGGATCTGCATCAGGACCACCTCCGCCCCAACGCTCTTGCCCTGTTCTATGATTGTCGCCAGATTGGATTGAATCTGGCTTGGCGACAGCGCCCTCAGCCCGTCGTTGCCACCGAGTATGACCAACAGCACTTGCGGCTGATGTCGTTGCAGAAGATCATTGATGCGATGGGCGCCGCCGGCGGTCGTTTCGCCGGAAATACTGGCGTTGACCACCTGATAGTCCGGGCCGAGGCGTTCGGACAAAAGATGCGCCCAGCCGGCTTCACGCGGCATGTTATAGGCATCTGACAAACTGTCGCCAATCACCATGATCGTGGCTGCCGACACTGGCAGCGTCAGGATCGCGCAGAGGAACAGCGCGATCAGTGGCCGAATGAACTGGATCAACTTGAACATGACAAACCCCGGTCAAAAGATACTGCGTTGCCAACATGTCGGCTTTTCGGTGCAGGCGCCCGGTGGCCGACTCGATATCCTCAACGATATCAGCCTGGACCTGAACGCAGGTGAAACGCTCGCAATTGTTGGCGCATCCGGCTCAGGCAAGACCACCCTGCTCGGCTTGCTGGCTGGCCTGGAGCGACCGATCAGCGGTGATGTCTGGCTGCGTGACGAGCATCTCAACCGGCTCGATGAGAACGGACGGGCCCGGCTGCGGCGGCGCAATGTCGGCTTTGTCTTTCAGTCCTTTCACCTGCTGCCCAGCCTGACCGCACTGGAAAATGTGATGCTGGCGCTGGAAATCGCGGGCATTGACGAGCCCCGAAAGCGGGCAAGCGCTGCGCTGGACCAGGTGGGCCTGAGCCAGCGGATTGCGCATTACCCGCGACAGTTGTCTGGCGGCGAGCAGCAGCGGGTGGCGATTGCCCGCGCCTTTGCCGGCGGCCCATCGATCCTGTTTGCCGACGAGCCCACCGGCAACCTGGACCGCACCACCGGTGAATCCGTGGCCGAGTTGCTGTTCGACCTGAATAGGGAACACGGCACCGCTCTGGTTCTGGTCACTCATGACCTCAATCTCGCCCGCCGCTGTGGTCGCATCGACGAAATCGAAGACGGCCGTCTGGTCGGCCCGGACGGCGAACAAGGCCGCGAACGGTTCCGTCTGGTAGACAAACAATGAATACAATCTCCCTGTCATGGCGCCTGCTGTTTCGCCAGGGGCGGTCCGGGGCGCTGGGCTTGTTAGTCGCCGGGCTGGTCGTTGCGACCGCGGCGCTGGTGGCGGTCAGCCTGTTTACCGATCGGGTCGGGCGCGCGCTTGAGCGCGAAGCCGGGGAAGCGCTGGCCGCCGACCTGATTGTGGCCGGACGCGATCGGCTGCCGCGCGAGTTTTTCGACCAGGCAGAAACCATGGGCCTGGCGACCGCCGAAGTGATCCTGATGAGTACCGCCGTCTTTGTCGGCGATGAAAGCATGCTGATCGACGTCAAGGGCGTTTCCGACGCCTATCCACTTCGTGGCCAATTGCTGCTGGCCGACGAGCTTGACGGCGCCGAGGAAGCGGTCGTGGCCATCCCGGAGCCCGGCACGGCCTGGCTCGAGCCGCGCGGCCTGAGGTATCTCGATGCGGCAGTGGGTGAACCGACCGAACTCGGATACACCGAACTGGTGATCACCCGATCACTGGTTTTCGAGCCTGACCGTGGCGGCAGCCGCTTCATGCTGGCGCCCAGGATGATGGTCAACCTGGCCGACCTCCTCGAAAGCGGTCTGCTCGGCCCCGGCGCGCGTGCCCGCTACCGACTCCTGGTGGCAGGCGCGGAAAGCGACGTCAACGCGTTTCGCAACTGGGTTGAACCCCGACTGGACGACAACCAAGGGCTGATAACGGTCACCGACGCTGAAGATCAGACCGGGCTGGCCCTGACCCAGGCGCGCCGCTTTCTCGGTATTGCCGCCCTTACCACGGTGATCCTCTCGGCCGTGGCCATCCTGCTTTCGGCGCTGCGATTTTCCAGCGCCCAGCGCGATTTGGTGGCTTTGCTCAAGTCCTTTGGGGCCACTGGCAATCAGGTGATGATGGCCTTGAGCCTGATGCTGCTCTGGCTGGTCCTGATTGCCGTCATTATCGGGGCGCTGGGCGGACTCGTTGCCCAGGCCCTGATTGCCGGGATCCTGGCCGATGGGCCGGCCGGCGCCCTGCCCCCGCCCCGGCTATGGACGGCCCTGGGTGGCGGAATGTTCACCTTGTTGCTGGCTACCGGTTTCGCCTTGCCTCCATTGCTGAACCTGCGCCAGGTTCCGCCAATGCGGATACTGAATCGGTCACTGGACACGCGACCGACGCTGGGTCG
Source organism: Wenzhouxiangella sp. (assembly GCA_041747995.1). Taxonomy (GTDB): domain Bacteria; phylum Pseudomonadota; class Gammaproteobacteria; order Xanthomonadales; family Wenzhouxiangellaceae; genus Wenzhouxiangella. The sequence continues at coordinate 1,551 of JBGTEC010000130.1, read as the reverse complement.
ACTGTTGTGGATACTGCCGATCGCCGGCGCCCTGGCCATCCCGGTATTGCAGCTTGGACATGCCCGTCTGGCTCTGGTCGTCCTGGGCGGCAGCCTGGTGCTCGGCGTCGCGCTTGCAGTAGCCGGTTGGCTGGCAATGATTGCGACGCGAATCCTGTCACGCCACACGACAGCGGCCTGGCGGTTCGGGCTGGCAGGCCTTCATCGACGACGCGCGGCAGGCATTATCCAGGTCACCGCACTGGGCTTGGGCCTGATGGCCTTGCTGTTGTTGATGATTGTGCGGACCGAACTGCTCGATCAGTGGCGCGGCAGCCTGCCGGCTGATACCCCCGACCATTTTCTGGTCAATATTCAGCCAGACCAGGTCGCGGACATCAAGACCGAACTGACCGAGGCTGGCGCCCGGAATCTCCAGATCAGGCCCATGGCCAATGTCAATCTGGTGGAGGCCGCGGGTGACGATCGGCGCGACAATCGGCGCGACAATCGGCGCGACGATCGCATGGCGAGCCAGGTCAACGTCTCATGGATTGATCACCTGCCACCGGCCAACCGGGTCGTGGCCGGCACATTTTTTGACGCGGATGCCCGCAACGAGATCTCCCTGGCCGAGATGTGGGCCGAGCGCCTGGGGGTGGAACTTGGTGATGAACTCACCTTTGAGTCCGGGGCTCGTCGATTCACCGGCACGGTGACCAGTATCAGGGAGGTCGACTGGAAGTCCTTCAATGTCAACTTCTTCATCCTGCTGAGCCCCGAGGCAGCGGATTTCCTGCCGCACCAGTTCATCGCCAGCTTCTATCTGGCCGACGGTGACGGCAGCGTGTTGAGACCAATCAGTCGGGCCTGGCCCAACGTGTCGATCATTGATGTGGGCGCATTGATCCGGCGCATCGGAGAGATTATCGACCGGGTCAGTTCAGCCGCCCAGGTGGTGTTTTTCTTTACTCTGCTTGCCGGCGTGGTCGTGCTGCTTGCCGCGCTTGAAGCGACCCGCGACGAACGTCGGCATGAATCGGCCCTGATCCGTACGCTGGGCGCGGACAACGCCATGGTGCGTCGCGGCCTGCTGATCGAGTACGGCATCATGGCCCTGATTGCCGCTCTGCTGGCCACGGTCGGTTCGGCAGTAACCGGGTGGCTGCTGGCGCGCGAATTGTTTGAGTTCACCTATCAGCCCTCGCTGCAGCTCTTCGCCACCGGTTTTGTCGTTGCGGTCGTGCTCGTGGTTGGCAGTGGCTGGCTGGGCAACCGCTCGGTGCTGGCCACACCCCCGGTGCGCATTCTGCGAACCGGCTCCTGACCGGTATTGCTTTGAGCATCGCTGCACCCAACAGCGTTGACCCGCATGCCAGCCTGATCCTCAACGGCCATCCATGGCGCGTCATGTGGACCATGAGCTGGCCAGCCATTGCGGTCATGATGCTGTTCGGCCTCAATGCTGTCATGGACGCAGTGTTTATTGGCCAGATGATTGGCGCCCAGGCACTGGCCGGCACTGTTCTTGCCTACCCCCTCACCCAACTGACCCTGGGCCTCGGTTCCCTG
>JBGTEC010000129.1:0-25083 GCA_041747995.1 Wenzhouxiangella sp. | reverse complement strand
GGCAGATCAAGCCGCGCATCGGCAAAGCGTTCATTGCCACCGGTGCACCACAAGGCACCGGTATTGTCGCCCGTTTGGAACTGAAATGGTCCGGTGCGACCGCGAAGCTCGAGACCCAAAACGTTGACCCAGCCGGTGCTGAAAGATCCCCCGCGCACGGCCTCGCCGTTTTCGTCAACCTGTTCCACCACCAATTGCTCTGTCACGTGAACGCCGCCGTGGTCCTCCAGCAAAGATGATGGTGTTTGAGAATGCACTGCCTCTGATGGCCACAGCGCGGCTATCCAGGCAAGCATGAAAATCAACCTGTAAATCATGAACTGTCTCCCAGTTGTGACGTCCCGTTAACCGGAACTTTTCGTTACCAAAGCCATTAGAGTGACTCCGCCTACTCACAAACGAAAAAAGACGCGCAATCCTGCCATCGCGCGTCTTTTTAAGTTATTTCAGGTATTTTCAACCCGAGCTGGCTACTAGTGATGGCCAAGCCGGCACCTGGCAAAAGTCGGAGCGATTGACTGGCTGTGTAGACATTTGTACTGTTGTCTGTATGAGAACGGCCCGAGCTGCCCGAGAACTTGGCATCGCCCTATTGGTCGGCTTCACCTTTCTGGCGCTGCAACCGGGTAGTGCCGCACCCGCCGACCACGAGCCCGGGGCACTGTCCATCGAGCCGGTGTCGGCGGAAGATGAGCGCACCCTGGCGCGCCTGCTGAACGGGCGTCTCACCGCGGTGGAGACCGAGGGTCCGCAGGAATTTCATGCGGACGATCTGTCTCCCGGGAAGATCCGGCCCGCGGGGGTTACCGAGGATGGTTTCAATCCGGTGGCGTCGGGTGTCGATTTCGTCATCGACAATGCACGCTTCGCCACCCAGCGCGTTCGCATACACGTCATTCACAATGGCCTGATGGTGCCGGGAGTCGATGTCGCAGTGTCGGCAGAACGGATCGAGTTGCCGCCGATTCTCGAGTCCGGACGCAATGTAGTCGAGGTCAGCGGCGCGGACAGCAATTACCGCCTACTGGACCAGCGCTTCGTGTTCTGGGCCGGGGCTCTCCGACTGCGGGGCGTGGTCGTTGATCGCGACGGTCAACCCGTTCCGGACGCGGAACTGACCCTGATTCTTACCGAGGCACCCCGGGTCACCGCCAGCGGCCGCAGTGATGCGGCCGGAAGGTTCGAATTCGAGCACCTGCCCCCCCGTGCGGTACATATCGAGGGCCGCGCCGAGCACGACCTGTTTGGTTCCGTTCCGGCCGCCGGTGACGACGGTACGACCAGGCTGGTCCTGTTTGACATCCTCCCGCCCAGCAACGTCGACAACAACGATTTCAGCCTCGGTACCGAGGGCTGGGATGCAGTTTTTGCTGGAGGTAGTTCAGGGCGAACCAAGTGAGCGATGGAACCGCTTGATGCCAATAAGCTGGGCGATGGCCAGCGCCAGCACAATCCCGGCAACAACCAGCACCGTGATCAGTCCAGCCGCGCTCAGGAGGGATCCGAAAAACAGGACACCAAGTATTGACGCGAGCACCCAGGCAAGATCCGCTGCGCTGGCCAACAGGGCACGCCAGGAGGCCATGTGCGCCCGGCTCGCCTGAAAAACCAGTTCGACGGCAAACAGCGCCAGGCCCAGCCCAAGCAATCGCAATATCCACTCACTGCCCACACCCAGCAGATCGATCACCATGCCCGGCTGAATGACCAGCAACAGGCCGGTGACGCCGGAAAAGGCTGCGTTGGCCAGCAAGGCGGCGCGCAGGAGCCGTGCCTGGCCATCAGGTCTATTCAACACATCAGTGCCATCGATCATCGAAGAAGCCTCATGTAAACTGGGTTGACACGATGATATTGGCGCGCCATCCTTCATGTCAACCAGGTTTACAAAGAATCGATTCCCGCTGACTGAAAGCGAGACCCTTCGCCTCACACTGGCCAGTTCAAAATTGCATGAAAGGTGCGCGCTGTGGGTGGTGTCCAGGCTATCCGGACAGGGGTTCGAAGACCTCACACCAGCGCTGTTGCGCTTTCTCGGCGCTCTGGACTGCGGCGTCAATCAGGCTTCCGAAATTGCGGACCGGCTGCAGGTATCACGGCAGATGGTCGCCAAGTCCGTCCGGGAGTTGAGCGAGCGGGGCTACCTGGAACGGGCGCCCGGAAAGGGCCGCAGAAAGCAGATTCTGTTTACCAAGCGAGGTGAATGGCTGATGTCGTCGGTGCGCCAGGAGTTGGCCAAACTTGATGTCCTGCTTGCCAGCCCTCTGGGTGAAGGCAAGCTTGCAGCCCTGGCCGAACAGCTGGAGAGTATCGGAACGCTGATCTCCGAACACCAATAGCCTACAGATGACGAAGATGCGAGCGATTGTTCAGGATCGATATGGTGCGGCCGACGAGGTGCTGCATTTGCGTGAAGTTGATATTCCCGATCCCGCGCCGGACGAGGTGCTGGTGCGGGTGCGGGCCGCCTCGGTGAGTCCTGACGTTTGGCATGCGATCACCGGTTACCCCCGCGTCATGCGTCTGATGGGTGCGGGGCTTGGAAGACCGAAGCAACCGATTCCCGGTCTGGACATGGCCGGCGAGGCCGAGGCAGTGGGCCGCGATGTGGTGGACTTCGCCCCCGGCGATGCCGTCTTCGGCGAAACTCATGACCGGATTCAGTGGGTCAACGGCGGCGCCTATGCCGAATACGTGTGTGTGCCTCAACATGTTTTGTCGCTCAAGCCTGGAGACATCACGTTCGAGCAGGCGGCAACGGTGCCGACCTCCGGAATCATTGCCCTGGTCAACCTGCGCAAGCACATCTGGTCAAGACCCGGGCAGCGTATCGTGATCAATGGTGCGGCCGGCGGCGTGGGCAGTATTGCCATCCAGATGGCAAAGGCCGAAGGGGCTTTTGTCATCGGCGTGGACCATACCAGGAAGCTCGACCTAATGCGATCGCTGGGTGCCGACAAGGTCGCGGACTATACGCAAGACGACATCACCCGGCTTGAACAAGACATCGACCTCATCGTCGATGTTGCATCCACGCTATCGCTGTCCGACTGCAAACGCATGCTCAAGCCCGATGGGCTGATTGTCGTCATCGGTCACGATCATTACGGGGTCAATGGTCGCCGAACGCTTGGTGGCATACCGTATTTCATGGGTCTTATGGCGCGAGCCCGGTTCGACCGGCACTTGCCCTGGCCGTCGTTCGAGACGATGGAAAAGCGCGATGCCATGGCACTCCTGAGCGACATGCTCGAGGCTCGGGTGCTGACGCCGATCGTGGCGCAAACCTTCCCACTTGCAGAAGCACCCTCGGCAATCCAGTGCCTTCAAAGAGGAGAGCTGTGCGGCCGAATCGTCATCGTGCCTTAATTAAAGCTCAATTGTGTTGGGGCGGAAATCCAGCGCCATCGCCAGATTGGCGAACGCCATTATTTCCCGCGGAGTGCTGAAGGCTCAGAGGGGAGAGCAGGATATGTTGTGGACCCTCAATACTGCGCTGACTCCTCCTGGAGACGAGATTCGTCCAGGGGATTCTCGAAATTCAGGTCGGCGAATCGGCGAAAATCGTTGTCGGCGCTGCACAGACAGGCATTGTGCTCGATGGCAATCGCGGCCAGGTGCGCGTCGTTGGTCAGATTGCCGGCCGTTCCGGCCCGAAGCAGCAATCTTGACAGAATGAGCCAGTGTCGTTCGCCCGGATTCAACGCCAGCGCGCAGGGCTGCGATAGCCACCCGGTCACCAGATCAAGCGCTTGCGTTGCCGTCAACGGCGATTCGAAGATTCGCTTGTTCGTGGTCAACCTGAGAAAGGCCACCAGCACCAGCCAAGGCAAGCCGACCGGCTGAGATCCTGAAAGAGTGGATTCCAGCCACGAGCGAGCGCGTTCGTGCTGCGGGGCATTCTGGTTGACCGCGTAGATCAGCAGATTGACATCAGGCACGATCACTTGCGCTGTTCCAGCTTACGCGCCAGCTCCTCATCTTCCAGCCTGCCAGCCAGCAACAGCGCCTTGTCCATTTCGAGCCCTGCCGTGATCCGACCCATGGCGACTGACTCCAGTCGATAAGGACGCCGCACCGGCTCTGAAGCGGTTTCCTCCAGCCCGGCCCGCAATGCCTCATTGACCAGCGATTTGAACGAACGCCCGGTTTCCTGCGCCCGACGCTTCAGAGCCTTGGCCAAATCGTCATCAATGGTGAGTGTCGTTCTCATACTGCAATCATAACATCATTCATTTACACATCAAAACATCAAAATGGCGATAGCGCGTTTACAATTCCCGTGCCCGGCCTGATTGCCCGCAATCTCCTGGCAATCCAGTGCCTTCAAAGACGAGAGCTGTGCGGCCGACTCGTCATCGTGCCTTGAGCTTGCCTGGACTCCTGTTGCCTGCCGAGTCTCGGTCTGCTTGAACCCGGCCAGGAGCATGGGATGGGTGGCTGACAACCCCTCGGCATCGCCCTCAGAAAGCCGAGTGCGCGGGCGTCATGCCCGTCTTGAATCGATCGTGCACGATCTCCTCGACGGTGACGCTCAGGCCGAGCTGTCCGGGTTCCCTTTCAGGAAGAACGGAATTGATCAGGCCGGGGCTCATCAGGAGTGGTGCAGGATGTTGGAATTTCAAGATGGATCAGCACCGATCAGCACCTTGAAATCAGGTGTGATCCGCTCATCGTCGACAAGTCGCGATCGGAATTCGGCAGCCAGTTGCACCGCCTTTTCCCAGACTGGCAGCAACGCCGCGCTGGGTTGCGGCCGTTCAGGCTGGGCCTGGGGCAACATGCCATTGGCAGCCGGGGCCAATGCCATAGGCAGCATGTCGTAGGCCGGCGCCAACGTCAGCCGGGGAGTTTCCGCCGTGGGTTGCCAGAAAAAGGCCAGGTTGCCGAAGTGGCGGTCGTTGTTGTGGATGAGCCCGCCGAATGCTTCCAGCAGCAGTATCCGCCGGTAATCTTCCGGCGTGATCCAGTGCTTGTCCGCCAGCCTCCGGGCGGCTTGCGGCCAGTTGTCTCTGTGCCCAAACCAGGCGTCATCGACGGCGCCGAGGGTCAGAACCGGGTGCCGTCCCCGCACTCCCTGGCGATCAAAGCGGCGGATCTCCAGGAAGAATTGCTGGCCTTGTTCCACCGTGCGGGTGAAGGCGCTTTCGAAACCGGCGTCGGCGAGTGCGGCGGCAGCATGGTGTTCGCACAGCAGTAGGTCGCGCCAGCGCCGATCGCCCGGGGATTGGTCACCGGCGGTGAACTTGACCAGCAGGTGATGTTCACCGTCGAAGGCGGTGAATTTCGGGAACTCGCCGGCAGCAGACGATCCATTGCCGCGCTCGACCAGTTCCCGGCTGATGGCCGGGTAATCTTCCTGCCGGCTGATTCGGGACTCGGCCTGGAGGAAGCGATCCATTGAAACATTGCCGATAATGAGGTTTCCCGGCATGTCCTCGCCACGCAGGACCAGGGCACGCAGAATGTGCGATTCCCGCCAGTCCGTCAGACGTAGGGGCAGCTCCAGATCCGGAAATCGGCGCGAAAACAGCTGACCGAGAAATCCCTGCGGCGCCATGTCCGCGAGGAACGGCGGCATGCCCTCGTAGACCAGGCCCTGCCCGGGTTTCGTTTCCCAGTAGCTGGTCGGACCATGCAGCCAGTGCAGCTCGCTTCGTTCTTCTGGAGAACCGTCCGGGGCGATTTCCCAGATCGGCCAGTGGGCGCCAATGCCGGGAATTTCATCGTGAAGACCGTAACGCGCACCGCGGGTTCGCCCGATGCGTACGATCCGCCCTTCAGCCGCGCGAACCCGGCGAGACAGGGTAGCCGGGCTGACGCCCAGTTGGCGCGTCAACTCGCCCGCCGAGGTTACGCCCTGGTGCCGGAGGATGCGGTAAAGGTCTTCCATGGCCTTCGGCGTGATTAGCTAGATGAAAAGATTAGTGAAAGGATATCTGAAAAGATAATCGACTGCAACCTACTGAAACTAATGATTGGCTGGCGATGATTGGCAGACGTAGAGAAAAGTATCTGGTGGTCCGGCACGTGCCGGATGCAATGGATATGGCCCGAAAAGGGTCTTGTTGGTGTTGAAACTTTTCAGGAGAATCCAATGAAGAGACTAGTCTTTGCCGTCATGGCGCTTTTTACGGCAGCCGCAGTGGCGGGACCAGGCAGCGAATTCACCCTGGCCGATATCGACGGCAATGAACGGACCCTCCCGGCGAACCAGGAAGGCGTCGGTGTCTACCTGTTCTGGGCGAGCTGGTGTCCCTACTGCCGCGCGCTGATGCCCCACCTGCAAAGCGTGGTCGACCAGTATGGTGGGGAGGTGACCGTCTATGCCCTCAATTTCCGTGATCGGCAGGACCCACGGGACTATATTGCCGAGCACGGCTTCGAATTCCTGGTCCTGCCAGAGGCCGACGAGGTCGCCGCAGAGTGGGGCATGCACGGCACACCGGGGTTGGTCATTATCGACCGGCAAGGCGAAGTCCGGTTCAACCTCTACGAGGTACTCACCCAGAACCCGCCGGGCTACGAAGACATGAATCACACCCAACGCGCCGCCCGTCGAGGACCATTCTGGGCCGCGCGCATCCGCGAGGCCCTTGAAGAAATTCTCTCCGATTCCGGCTGACCCCCCGTCTACCAGTACCCACAAGGTCCGCAGAAATGCCCTCGGCAGTCCAGTGCCTTCAAAGGAGGGAGCTGTGCGGTGCCTTAAAGCTCAGCTGTGTTTTCCTGTCTTTCGGCCTGGCGCCTTATGGCCATTTCAATATAGCTGTCGTTATGCCATCGCACCCCCAGGGGTTCTGTGGCATCCTCGATTGACTCGTCGCTGACATCCCCGCCGGTTCCGTAGTTGATCTGGGCACCCGGAATTCTGTTGACGTCCAGGACAACGACCAGCTGGCTGCCTTTTTCCAGCTTTTTTGCAGTCATGTAAGAACGCTGGATCGGAACCGATTCGATTTGGCCGGGCTGGAGGAGCCGGCGCTCGGTCATGTCGTGAGCATAGCTTGCTCGACCGAGGTAATAGGACAATCGGAAATACTGCCCGTTCGGCTTCCGCTCTAACAGTATCACTAACGGATCGAAATCCCTCTTGTTGATGGTTACATTTAGCTGCCCGGAAAAAGCGCCACTGATCTCCACTGGCTCATCAAAGGGCTCGCTGATAAATACCAGGGCATCGTTGGTTTCTGGCATATCGCCAACAACCGGCCAAGGATAGTAGTCCACGCTTGTCGATTCACGATTCCGAAAGTCAATCTCCTGCACCGCGCTTCCCGGCACCAATGGCGGGCTGCTGTTCAGTGCGTACTGATCGCCCGAAAGCGAGTCAGTCAGATAGAGGCGAAGCCTATCGTCAGAAAGCGCATCCAGAGACGGAGCGTGTCGCCAGTGATTGGCTCCCATCACCTGGTAGTTGATTCTGTCCCGCAACACGGCCGGCTTTTCACCGCCGCGCATGACGTGGTCAAACCACTGAAACACAAGGTCAGGCGGGCTGATTCTGGCAACCGGATCAATGGTATACCGGCGCAAAGATGGCGCTGACCCCCATTGAGCCCCGGAATGGTCGGCGGCGGTAATCACCAGGTAATGCTCGGCATTCGGGTTGTGGCGGTAGTGTTCGTTCAGATACTGCAATGCAGAGACCTGGCCATCGTCATGGTATCCCGTGATGGTCAACACTGGGATTTCGATGTCCGCAAACTCCTCTCCGAATGGCACCAGGCGCTGCCAGTAATCGTCAAAGCCCGGGTGATCCAACCATTCCTGCAGCATGGGATTCGGGGCGCCGTCGATCTGATCAATCTCGCGATAGGGTCGCCCGCTTTCAAAGTAAGTATTCTGCATATCCTGCCAACGCTGCCAATCTCCACACGGCTCGTAGTCGAGCGTCCTGTTATTGGTGACAAAGTAAACCCAACAGTAATTTGCGCTCAGGAAAACATTATTGTGCATCGGCAAACCCAGGCCAGGAATCGCTGCAGCCATGGGTGCTATAGTTCTCACCGCCGGATGCGGTTCTTTCATCGCCGCCCAGGCGGCATAGCCGGAGTAACTGCCGCCCCATATCCCCACGTCACCATTGCTCCATTCCTGATCGACTATCCAGTCGAGCATCGCATGCATGTCAGCAGGCTCGTGTCGATAGGGCTCAATGGGACCAGAGTCAACACGTTTGCCCCGGGTATTGGCCGACACGCCCACGTAGCCATGTACCGCGGCAAGCTTCGCCATCAGCAGATCGTTGGATCGAGTGGCATATATGTTGAAAACAAGCGCCGTGGGAAGCGGCTCGGAAACGCCAATGGGACGCACTACAGTGGCATGCAAGGTCGCGCCGTCTCTGGTCTCGACAAGCACTCCCTCTTCGATCTCGAAGCGCCTGGAAAAATCCTCATCGACCAGCTCGCGCAGTAATTCGACAACCTGCGACTTGACATGATGACGACGGTATACTTTGACCAACTGGATAGCCTGATCACGGTTAAGCGGTGTCGTGTTGGCCCAGCGCTCCAATATTGACTCAATTTGAGCATCTCCCATCTCGACGAAATACTCAGTACGCGGAAAAAAGCGATGGGCCTGTCGATTATCCAATTCTGCAAAACGTTCCCGAAATGCTTCGGCAAAGGCAGAGTTGAAGCTCATGCCTGACTCCGCCATCCGCCGCTTTGCCAAAAGATACAACTCACTCTCGAGATGCTCCAACTCTGCTGGATTTTGCGTATACGGCACATCAGCCCCACCTTCGATCTCGGCCAGGCGCGTCCCTCGGAGATTCTCCAGCGTTTCCAACGCATCTTCGTGATGCCCGGCGATCAGTTGTAGCTGGAATAGCGCATCAAGATCGTATTCGGCTTCGCTACCGGTCTTCCTCTCAAGCAGCCGCTCGGCAAACCCCGGCATTACTGTGGGCAACCCTTCGGCACTGCTCACATCCAGCGCGTAACCATCTCCTGAATCCATATCCTGCCCGCAGGCCACCAAGAACAGGGAAAGCACTATGATTGCCTTCTTCATTACTCACGATTCCTTAAAAAGCTGACCGGCGGAGGCTCGCCAGGGGCGGCGGGAACCTTAACGACTTGCGAGATCAAGGGTGTCCGGAATCCCAAGCCCCTTGACTGTCTGACGAATAACAAATGCGTCGGAAGCTATCATAGCCATTTTTGGTGATTCGTGCAAATTGATCGCCATGACCTAATTACGCACGGAACCAACTGTCGATGCCAAGCGCCAATAAAACGCTGGTTACGATCAGCATCGCTTCGATACCAAGCAATTGCAGGACAGAGCCGACTCTTTCAACTTTGTCACCAACATCCCGTGAACCTCCGAACACTGGATTTTGTGCGGAATTACCAGTCGTACCGGTCGGACCAACGCACAATCTCCATCATGTCAAATGAGCGATGTCGAACACACCGAAGATTCTGAAATCACGCCAGTCGGTGGTCGCGATTCGCTTGATGCCCGCGCTGTGATAATTAGCGGCCAGCAAGGTGTCGAGAACGCGCTTGCGCCCCAGTCGATGCCGTCGCATCCAGTCAATAAAGACTGGAAACGAATGCTGTGAGGGCTCGACGACGCGACACTCGTGAGCGTGCCACCACTGGCTGCAAATCTCCAGTGCTTCGTCCATCTCGAGAGGCTGAGAAAAACGCCGGGCGTCGGTCACGACATGCAAAAACTCGCCCAGGACCTGCGCGCAAATCGCAGCGCTCGACGCCTTGCCCCGGATGACGGTTTCAAACAGCTCAAGACAGGCCGAATGGGCAGGGTGTTCGCGGATCGTCAGGCCAACCAGAAAGCTGGTATCCAGCCCGATCACGAGTCGCGATCCAGCATTTCGTCGAGCAGATCATCGGCGGCGGTCAGCGGGCGCAGTACCCGGCCGGCCGAGCGCGTCCGGAATCCGGTCAGGTCGCCGACCGGGCGCAGTCGCTCGCGTCGATACAACTCCATGGCTTCACGAATCAGTTCCGAGGTCGGTCGGCCAGCCGATTTCGATGCGGCCTGAAACTCCGCGTAAACGGGTTCAGATACATTGATAGTGATGGATTTCATCCATGTATTTTAATGTATATTGAACCGTACCGCAATGCTTTGATGTTTCTTCTCGGCGGGTATTTTCCGGTCGCCATCCTGATCGATTCAACGCCCTCGATGCCTGTCTCGAATCCGTGATCAATACTTTCCGAACTTTGATCTGGGTTAGCTCATTGCCCGTTTCAGACCAATAGAATGATACTATCGAATAGTACAACGGTATTTTGAAAGCTGGCATTCCCCAGCACCAAGTCTGGGAACCTTCGAATCGAGATCAAAGGAGATTCATCATGAGTGTTGCCAAGGTTGTCGAGCTGTCATCGGACTCCCCCAAGAGTTTTGAAGATGCCATCGAGCAGGGAATCAAACGCGCTGAACGCACCTTGAAGAACGTCAAGGGCGCATGGATTGCCGAGCAGAAAATCGTTGTCGAAGACGGCAAAATCGTCAGCTATCGCGTCAATATGCGGGTGAGCTTCGTACTCGAATAGCTACGAGCACGCCTTCAATGCCCGCAAGACTTGACCGAAAGCCCCGATTGCAGCAACGGCGTCAGTGTCTCGGCACTCATCGGGCGGGCGAAAAAGAAGCCCTGGCCTTCATCGCAAAGCTGATCCATTAGAAAGGAAGCTTGCTCGGCGGTTTCCACGCCCTCTGCGATGACACGTTGCTTGAGGCTTTTTCCCATGCTGATCATGGCGCTGACAAGGGAAGCATCTTTTTCGTTATGAGGGATGCTGCTGATAAAGGACTTGTCCATTTTCAAGGTGTCAATCGGAAACCGGCGCAGATAGCTCAGGCTTGAATAGCCGGTACCGAAGTCATCGACGGCAAGGTGGAGTCCCATGGCCGACAGTGCCTGCAGTATGAGATCAGTCGACCTGACATCCTGCATGAGTACGCTTTCGGTCAGTTCCAGCCCCAGGTAGTGCGGTGGCAGACCTGTTTCGTCGAGGATTTCATGCAGGCCGACGAGAAAGTCCTTCGAGTGGAACTCCAGCCCGGAGGTATTGACCAGTATGGTGAACGGCGGCAAGCCCATGTCCTGCCAGGCCCGGGCCTGGCGACAGGCCTCGCGCAGCACCCAGCGGCCAAGCGGCACGATCAGTCCGCTGCCCTCGGCGATCGGCACGAAATCGGCAGGGGCAAGCAGCCCGCGTTGCGGATGCTGCCAGCGCACCAATGCCTCGATGCCGACGATCGCGCCACTGTGAAGGTTGAACTGAGGCTGGTAGTGCAGAGCCAACTCCTGACGCTCCAATGCAAGACGCAGGCCGGCCTCGGTGGATTGTCGCTCAATGGCGCGCTCTGTCATTTCCTGTTCGAAAAAAGCGTACCTGTTGCGGCCTTCTTCCTTTGCATGGTACATCGCGGTATCGGCTTGCTTGATCAGGGTTTCGGCATCCATGCCGTCGTCCGGGTAGATGCTGATGCCGATGCTGACCGCGACATGCAGATCATGCGCGAGGATGTGGTGCGGCAGCGCGATTGCCGCAAGCATTTTTTGCGCAGCCAGCGCTGCGTCCTCGGGGTGATCGATGTCGATCAGCAGCGCGACAAACTCATCTCCGCCCTGGCGGCTGACGGTGTCCGACTGGCGCACGCAGTTCAGCAGGCGCGTGCTCACTGACTGCAGCAATTGGTCACCCACGGCATGGCCCAGGGAGTCGTTGATGTGCTTGAAGGCGTCCAGATCGAGGAACAGCACTGCGAATGGCTTGCCGGAGCGTTTCGACAGTGCAATCGCTTGGGTCAGCCGGTCGTGCAGCAGAATTCGGTTGGGCAGACCGGTGAGCGTATCGTGATGGGCCATGTGGTCCAGCTCGACCTGCGCCTCTTGCACCTGTTCGGCCAACTTGCGTGCTTCGATGGTCGCGACGACCAGTTTGGCGTTCGCCTGCTGCAGACGAATCAGTTGGTCGCCCGAGGTCGTCTGCAGTGTCTCTGTGATGCGAATATCCTCTTCCCGTCTGGCAGCCCGATTTTCGCGAACACGGGCGTCTCCTTCGCGTTCCTGCACCACCTTCTCACGCTGACCAGCCGCGCTTTCTCGTTCATGCGCGACATCCTCACGTGCTTTGGCAATTCTTCTGCGGTTCCGGAGCGAAGCATCATCGCTGCGCGCTGCGCGTTGCAGTCGTCGCCTGTCGTCGCCACGGATAACCTTTGGCGGCACCGTGTGCTTGCCGGAGTCCTTTTCCTGGTCTTTCCGGCCAGCACCATCACGGTCATTTGTGCTCATGGACCTGCTCCTGGGGAATTTTGGGATGGCCGGTCATGATGCCGTCGTATTGGGTCAGGCGATCGCCAATCACGATGCCATCGGCGGTAATGTCGAAGAGCCGAATATCCTTGCTGTGGTCGCTGCCGCGCACCTTAATGACCGAAAATACACGTTTGAACTGCCCGGCGATTTCGACATAACGCTGCACCAGGATGGCATCGGCAAGAATCGCGCTGTTGTACGGGCTGAAGCGCAAATCGGTATAGCGGTCTTCCAGTTCCGAGGTCAGCAAAATGGTCACGCCCTTGCTGGTCAGCTCGGCCACCATCCGGTACAGCGAACCACGAAAGTCTTCGCTGAACTGGGGCGCCAGGGCCAACTCGAAACCCGACAGAGAATCGATGACAACGCGCTTGGCCTGCATCCGATCGATCATCTGGAGCAAGTCGTGGAGGGTTTCGTCGATCGACAAATCCAGAGAGCGCGTGTCGATCACCCCCACATGCCCGGCACTGACCAGTTCCTGTAACTGCTTGTTCAGCAACTGATTCGGACTTTTCTCGAACGCCGCAATCACGCCCCGCTCGCCGCAGCGCGCCCCTTCCGCGAGAAATGATGTCGCCAGAATACTTTTTCCGGACCCGGACGGGCCGACCACGAGCAGCGAATAGCCGGCGGGCAAGCCGCCCCCCATCATCTCATCCATGCCTTCGATCCCCATCGAAACCCGGCCCGAGGCGGCGCCCCCGCCGACCATTTCGTTCGGTTGAACGATTGCCCGCGGAAAAACCCTAAGGCCGTCATCACTGATGCGGAAGGTATGAAAACCGGGGACCTGGGCCTGACCGCGTATCTTGACCACCTGCATCTTGCGCACCATGGAGTTACGATGCGTGTTTTGCGTCAGCCAGACGATCCCGTCGGCCACGGTAAAGACCGCGCTCGAGTCGTTCATGGGGCCTTCGTATTCACCGATCAGAAAACTGGTGGCCTGCCAACTGGTCATCTGCATGCCCAGCCGCTGCACGAAGCGCTGCAGTTCAGGCGCATTCCGGTCTTTGAAGCGGGCTGACTGAACGACGGATCGAAACGAGTCGACGAATACCAGGCTCGGTTGATACTCTTTGACCTCAGCGGCGATACGCGACAGTACGTGATCGAAATCCCCCTCAAGAAGATCGGTCGCCAGATTGACGAAGCGAATCGACTCGTTGACCTTCAAGTGATCGAAAAATGAAAATTGCTGCTGGTAGCGGAGCATTTTCAGGCTGGGCTCACCGAGCACGGTAAAGAACAGGGCCCGGTAATCCGGTCTGGCCAATGCAAACATGATCTGATGGGCAAGCGTCGTTTTACCGCTGCCCGGGGTGCCTGCAATGAGATTGAACGAGAACTCCGGCAGGCCGCCACCCAACAAATTGTCGAAACCGGGAACCCCGGTTTGCAGGCGATTGATCTTGACCTTGTCACTCATCGTCTAGCTCCTTGGCCGGCTGTGACTGAAGCTGCATTGCCCAGGCCGAACGTAACAGGCTGGCTGTCAGTTGGTCGCCAATCAATGACGCCAGGATATTGGCGAACAGGGTGAGCAGCAGGCTATGGGCTGCCCAGGCGTCGGCCGGCGCCTGATTGACCAAGTGCTTTCCCAATTCTTCAAAGTGTTGGCTGTTGGGATCGGCTGCAGAAGGGTTGGGTGGCAGCCAGGAAACCGCGGCTTGGGCCAGATGCAAACTTCGCTCGTACAGAGAATCGAAACCGTCCTGGCCGACGACTAAGATGATCTCACCGGCCAGCTTCTCCCAGTGGGTCGTAGCGGTTTCCGCAATTTTTTCAGGTCGCTGGGCAACTAAGGCGGCAATGATTTGCTGGTGCTCCAGCTTGGGGTCTTCCATTCAATGGGGACCAACAGGCAGCTCAACCCGTTAGAGGCCTGTAAACTCCATCAGTTCCCCGCGCTCCGTGCAGAGTTGTTCAGAGGCTCCCTGAATCTGCTCCCAGTAATTCTGGTCGCCAGCACGCTTCCTGCCACGGCAGGATCCGGATCAGCAACTGCGTCACGGTCAGATGACCCAGCAAACCCTGGCCGTTGCCGTCGGGGTTTCGCGCCAGACCATCATCGCGATCGAACACGGCCGCTATTCACCGTCGCTGGAAGTGGCCCTGAAGATCGCCCGGGCCTTCAGCCAGCCGGTCGAGAATGTGTTTACTCTCGACTGAAGCGCCAGCCCGGGCCTCACTCGAGCCGTCCAACTCCGCGCACCTACTGCGATTAATGCGTATTCCGAACCCGCCTTCCGAACCCGTCTGTGTTACTCAGAGCCCGAAGCGGCGCACTACTAGCAGGCCGAACAAGAGCAGCATCAAGATCAGCACAAGGCGACCATTTGAATTATGCAGCGGCACCGCCAGTGGCTCTGGTGGGTTGCTCAGGTTGAGGTCATTAATACTGAATTCACCGGGCTCGAACGTGAAAACGCGGACCTCGTCGATCAGTCCGTCGAAACCTTCGCTGGCCACTTCGGGATTGCCGCCGATCATAAAATCACCGGCCGGCGTGGCCGGTCCGACGACATCCAGAAAACGCATCTCACCGTCCACGAACATTCGGGTGGTGCCCGCCTCGCGTACCAGCGCCAGATGAGTCCACTCGGTCGTCAAAGGCGCAACAGCAAAGTAGGTGACGCCGCCATACAGAAAGCCGTAATTCAAGCCCACGCGAAACAACCCCCAGCCACTGGAGGAGGTCGACCCGTTGTAGGCCAAGGTAGCATACCCGACCGTGTTGCCATCGGACTTGACCCAGACCTCTTGCCCGTAACGGCGCGCCAGTCTATTCGTCCGTTCGGTAACGCTCTAATGCCTTCGATGGCAGTACATGAACATGGCTTGGCAATGGCAATTCGGGCACGAACCCCACCTCCTGCCGCACTTGGCGCCGTTTCGTGACGGCCTCGTGGGGCGGACGCTGGCGTCCATATATGTCCTGGATGAATTGTCCTGGATGAATTGAATTACCTACAGGCCGGCCGGCGGTCGGGCAAAATGTCGGATCAGGACCACAATGAATTCCTCGACCTGTAAAGTTGTGAACTATACGAACGTAGATCCCGGTCCACCCCGGGATGTGAACCCGGTACATGGGTGGCCTGGGGCGAAAAGTGGCCGCCTCTTGATCACGCCGGACTGAATGGAGACACAACCGTCATATGAAAACTATTCTGATTCTTTTGCTATTCAGTCCGCTGGCGCTGGCCCAGCCCTACTTCCCGGATGGCCATCAATGGGAATCGATTGCGGCCGAGACGGCCGGATTCGATGCGGGGCGACTGCAGGCCGCAGTCGAGTTCGCGCGCGAACATGCGGTCACCGATCCCAGCGACCTGTACCAGGTCATCACGGACTCGTTCGCACCGCGCGAGCCGGATTTTCGCATTCTAGGTCCGACGAAGCCGCGCGAGGGCGATGCCGGCTTGATTCTGCGCGGAGGGCGCATCGTGACCGAATGGGGCGACGTGCACCGGGTCGACATGACCTTCAGTACGGTCAAAAGCTACCTGGCCACGATGTGGGCAATTGCCTGGCGCGACGACCGGATTCAGTCGCTGGACGAGCGCGTGGGAGACTATGTCCGCGACGGCAAGTTCGACTCCGATCACAACGCTTCAATCACCTGGCGCCACCTCCTCAACCAGACCTCGGACTGGTCCGGCACCCTGTGGGAAGTACACGACTGGGCCGACCGGCCAGAGGGCGAAGATCCCGAGCAGTGGCCGAACCGCGAACTGCATGCACCGGGCAGCCGTTTCAAGTACAACGATGTGCGCGTCAACCTGACCGCTTACAGCCTGTTGCAGGTATTACGCGAACCGCTGCCAGTTGTACTCAGGCGCGAGATCATGGACCCCATCGGCGCCTCGAACACCTGGCGCTGGCACGGCTATGAAAATTCCTGGGTGGATCTGGACGGACAGCGCATGCAGTCGGTCTCCGGCGGCGGTCATTTCGGCGGCGGCCTGTTCATCTCGGCCCGCGATCACGCCCGATTCGGCCTGTTGATGCTCCACCGGGGCGTCTGGAACGGCGAACGGCTGGTGCCCGATGACTGGTTCGACATGATCCGCGAGCCGACCCCGGTGCGCGCCGATTACGGTTTGATGTGGTGGCTCAACACCGATCGCGAGCGTATCCCGGCAGCCCCGGAAGATGTGTACTGGGCGGCCGGATTCGGCGGCAACTACATCTATATCGACGAATGCAACGACCTGGTCGTGGTATTGCGCTGGGTGCCCTACCTGGCCGAAGTGATCGAAAAGGTTCTGGCCGCGCTCAACCATCCGCCAGCCTGCAACAATCCGGGCTGATGCGTCGCGAAACCCTGAACATCCGCGAGGGGGACCAGGACTCCGTACTACTACCCCTCAGTGATCGTGCCTGAGGCCAACCTGCTGATCTGCGCAGTCAACCAGAATGCCCCGCGGCACAAACGCGCTCGCTCGTGGCTGGAATCGTTGAATCGCCGTTGACGATACCCCAAGCGCTCGATCTGGTAATGGTGTGATTTCCATGGCGAATTGCATCGCGAGCTGGCACAATCACCCGGCGCCCGAACTTTTTGAGCCGAAACCGGCTTATATTGCGCGTTAATGGGCAATCATGACCGTACCGTCCTGGTTCTTTCCCACAAGCCGCGATTGATCACCACCTGAGACCGACCATGAATGGAAGAGTCCACGTAGTCGATGACGAGTTGCTGGTCCGCCGTGCGCTCGAGCGTCTGCTCCGAAGTGAGGGCCACGCGGTCCAGTCCTACAGTGGACTGAATGAGTTCCTGGAATCTGCAAACTTGAACGAGCCGGCCTGCCTGGTTCTTGATCTTCATTTCCCGGACGACAACGGGCTTGGACTTCTGGAAACGCTGGCCGCCAGGCGAGGCCCGATCTGCACTGTCGTATTGACCGGACGGGCAGATGTCTCCAATGCAGTTCGCGCCATGAAGTCCGGCGCTTTCGAATTTCTGGAAAAACCGTTTGAGAATTGTCACTTGCTGGACGTCGTGTCCCGCGCGGTCATGCACGCCGACAGTCTCCATTCCAGCTGGATTGAGCAGAACGAACTTAATGGTCGATTCGAACGCCTCAGTCCACGGCAGCGTGAAGTTTTCAGACTGGTCGTCGAAGGTCTGCCAAACAAGGTCATTGCCGGCCGACTGCGGATCGCCGAAAAAACCGTGAAAGTCCACAGGGCCGAAGTGATGCGACGCATGGCCGTGGATTCGCTGGCTCAACTGGTCAGGCTGGCGACCTGCCTTGAGGATCGAGCGGGGATGCGCTGATGCTCAACCGTTGCCTCGTGACGTTCCTGGCGACGGTCCTTTGGGCGCTTCCGCCGATTTCCCTGAGCGCCGACCGCTCACAGGTCGAGCAGCTGCTGGAAGAATCGAGGGGGGTCGATTCCAGCGACGCGAGACTCGCACTGCAGCTGGCCCTGGAGGCGCTGGAAGTGGCGCGCACATCCGGGTCGCAGGAGTTGCTGGCTGAAGTGTTGCTGCGTCTAGGTGTCAGTCAGTTCCGACTCGGTGAGTACGAACCGGCGCTTCTTGCGTATAGCGACTCCTTGCGAATCGCTGGTCAAATCGGCAATCGGGAGGCGATGTCCAAGGCGCTCAACAATATCGGCGTCCTCTACTACTACTGGGGGAATCTCGACGAGGCCATCGATCACTACCGTGAAGCGCTGGAACTGCTGCTGCCTGCGGGTGAACCCGATGCACTCGGTCGAGCCTACAACAACCTGGGTGCAGTGGCCAATGCTGCTGGCCGTTATGCCGAGGCGCTGGATTACTTCGAAGAGGCACTTGGCCATTACAAGAGCGCGGCGGATACGTCGGCAATAGCCAGCACGCACAACAACGTCGGCCTCGCCCTGCTGGGACTCGAGCAGTTTGAAAGCGCTTTGCAGCGCTTCGAACTGGCGTTGCAGATCAGCATGGAGATTGATTCCATCGACGAACAGGCAATCAGTCAACACCACCGGGCGCAGGTCATGCTGGAAATGGGCCAGGCAGACAACGCCCGCGCGGCTGCCGCAATCGGTCTGCGCCTGAAGGAGGCAATCGGCGATCCGGCTGGTGCCTCCATGATCCGGTTGACCCTGGGCCGGATTGAACTTGCCGCGGGCGCGCCTGGGCTGGCGGTGGGGCAGATCGAGACGGCGCTGGCAGGCGCCCGCGCACTCAATATTCGAGAGCTCGCACGGGATGCGCTTGAGGTGCTTGCCGAAGCGCAACAAAGGGCCGGAAATCCCGAATCGGCCCTCAAGTCTTTGCGCGAGTCACACCGGATCTATACGTATCTGCTTTCCGAGAGGAGCGCGATGAAACTTGCCGAGGCGCGTGCACGCTTCGAGCTGGCAAGCAAGGAGGCGGAGATCGACCGGCTGGAGAGCCTGCGCAGCAAACAGCGCCAGGCCGCCATAAGCCTCCTGCTGGCGATTGTACTGCTGATCAGTACGATCATCCTGCTTGCCGCACGGGTTCGTCAGCGCGCGCTTAATCAGCGTGCGATGGAGGCCAAGAACCGTGAATTGATGGCAGCCAGCGCCGAGCGCGAGCGCCTGAGTCGAATCGAACTGGCCCACCTCGGGCGCTTCGTGTCGCTGGGTGAGTTGACGGCAACCGTCGCCCACGAGCTCAACCAGCCGTTGGCTTCAATCAGCACCAACGCCCAGCTGGTACGGCGGCTTCTCGATGGGGCACCAACCGGCAGGGATGTTCACGAAGCCATTGACGACATCGCCCTGGGTGCCAGGGGCGCCTGGCAGCTGCTGCATCATCTTCGACGGCTGGCAAGACGCGGTAAAGTGGAGCACGCGGTGCACGACCTGAGGCGGATTATTGATGTGGTCATGGAGCTTGCCGGAGCCGAGGCCCGCAAGCAGAGAATCCGAATCGAGGTGTCCGCGCCCCAGCGGCCGGCCCTGGTCGAAGGCGATCGTATTCACCTCCAGCAGATACTGATGAACCTCCTTTCCAATGCCATGGCGGCGGTTGCCGAGTGTCCGGAAACCCGCTTCAGGGAGGTGAGGCTTGAGATTGCAGCCGACAACAGGCGAGTCACGGTCAAGGTCGTGGATGACGGCCCACCCATCCCGGACGAAGTTTTCCAGCAGATGCAGAAGCCTTTTTTCACGACCCGGCCGGAAGGTACGGGCATGGGGCTGTCCATTGCACGCAGGCTCACCGAGTCCCAGAGCGGGAAGCTGTCGATCCGCCGTAATTCAGGGCGGGGGCTGACAGCGATCGTCAGTTTTCCAGGAACATCGACGACATCCAGGGGAGCGCTGCAGGCCGGTCAGGCATAGGCCCTTGGGCCAATGGTGAAGAGACAGCTACGCATATAGCCTACATGGACTTTTCCACTTCAATGGATTCCATGAACATGTCATTTTCCTTCCGACTCCTGCTGGCCGCAGGCCTTCTTGCTTTCTCCCATGGGCTGATGGCCTCCCTCAACCTGCAGGCCGGCGGAGATCTCCAGTCGGTCACGGTCGGAGAGTTCGTTTATGTTGGCCAGGGCGCCACCGTAGTGACGATGTCTGGCGGGGGTAATGCACAGGTGATCTCCGTGTCCGCACCGCTGCCAGGGGTGGTCCAGGGTCTTGCAATCAACGGTGATCTGCTCTACGCATCCTGGAGAAACGATCAGCCCACAGGCCAACTGGCGCTGTTTTCGATTGCCGAGGCCGCCAATCCGGTGTTTCTCGGTAACGTTCCATATTCGACCAACCCGCACCTCGACCCGGGCGGACTGGCACTGGCCGGATCGACGCTGTACCTGGTCGATGGAGAAATCGGGCTTGTTCCCATTGATGTGTCATCGCCGCAGCAACCTGTTCCCGGAAACCCCTTGCAGTTCTTCGGCCTGCAGCGAGTCCAGGTCTATGATCAGAACACACTGTTGACCTGGGGGCGGAGTTTTTTCGGTGGACTGGAGCTGAATATATTCTCCATCACCAATCCCATGGCGCCGGAACTTGTTGGCTCCTACACAGGATTTAGCGCTTTGAATGTCGTCGTCGGCAACGGCATGGTGGCCCTGGTCGGTGACGGTGTCGATCTGGTCAGCCTCGCCAATCCCTCCAAGCCGACCCTCCTGTCTCACATCGAAGCCGCGGTCGGATTTTCCGGTGCGTTGGTCGGCCAGCATCTGCTGCTGGGCTGGGATGGTGCAATTCGAGTCTGGGATCTCTCCGATCCAACCAACCCGCAAGCAGGGGCGTCGATCCCGGCACCCGCCGACCGGGCGCGCCTGTTCGCCCAACAGTCGGGCAGGGGGAATCTCCTGATCCTGACCGATCTCGGCCTGGTTCTGACGGTCGACGTCTCGGATCCGGCTACTCCGACCGTACTTCAGTATGATCCCCTGCCGCTGGGCACTGATATCACCGCGGTGGCAGCCACCGATGGGGCAGTGCTTTGGACCGACTTCCACGCCGGGCTTTGGGTGACCGACGAGTCCATGAATCTCCTGTCCAGAGTGCCACTGCCTTCGCCGACTCCATACACGGCATTCTCCGGAATTGCCATAGATGACGCGAGGGCCGCAGTTGTCGACTGGGGCTACGGCCTGAGCCTGATTGACATCTCACAGCCGTCCGCACCACTGCTCCTTGGGTCCGTCGAGTTCGAGTTCCTCAATGCAGTGGCCATGGATGGTGATCGTGCCTGGGCCGTTACCACCACGAACTATGGCTTGCTGGTGTCGTTCGACCTGAGTGACCCGACAACGCCTCAGATCGCGGGTATCCAGGACCTGGAAACCGGTCGCGATATCCGCCTCCAGGGTGCTCACCTTTATACCGCCGGGATTTCTTTCACTGCCGCCGTCAATATTTTCGACGTCTCGGGGCCGACGCCCGTTCCTGTCGGAAGCTATGGCGGCTGCAACGGGGCCGTGGGGCTGGACGTTCAGGGTGCGCTTCTTGCCCTGCCCTGTGAAAACGGCGAGCTGCACCTTCTGGACATCAGCAATCCGGGACGTCCTCAGTTACTCGGGATCTACAGCGACCCGAGCAACTTCTATCCCGGCAAAAGCGCGTTGATCGATGGGGACTTTGTTCACTTCGGTCATAACGGTGGAATCGACCTCATCGATGTTTCCAATCCTTCGGCGCCGGTCCGCCTGGAACGGGTGCCGCTGGCCACCCCCGCCTGGAATCTCGCAGCCGCCTCAAGTGGTGGCGCCTGGGTCGCAAGCGGCCAGGGCGGCGGGGCGCTCACCGGCGCAACCGGGCTCGACCCCGAACTGACGCTGGGCGCCGGCACTATTGATTTCAGCCTCATTCCGGTGGGTGGAAACAACAATCGTTATCTGATTCTGACCAATACCGGCGGCATGGAGCTCCTCATCTCGGAGATCGTCGAGTCGGGGCCGCCGTTCGCGATTGAATTCAACAGCGAACGGGGGGCAGCCGGTGGACAATGTTCGATTCCGCCATTCCTGCTGGAGCCGGGCGTCTCTTGCTTTCTTCGAATCATTTTTGCACCGGAAAGCGCGGGCAGCTTTGATGGTTCTCTCGTCATCATGAGCGACTCGCTTTCCAGTCCCGATGCAGTCAGCCTGTCGGGTGTTGCCGGAGCCAGCCCGCAAGCCCCGCTGGGAGTCCCTGTATTGGGCGCGCCCGGATTGTTGCTTCTGATCCTTCTGGTTCTGGCGTTGGGTACTGCCATGCTGAGCATCAGGCCGAGTCGCCGTTGAGCAGCTCCCTCGGTCCTACCTTCCAGAAGCGCATATCGGCAGCCAGACACGCCCGTGACCGGGCGATGGATCTGACCTATAATCCGGAACGTAAAAAGCAGTTCAAGTCAAAGCTGAAATCATTCAGCCTGAATTACTGACCAGAAATCAACGGCTCCGACAAATTCTCAGGCCGCAACTTCGAGCATTGTCGCCAGCGGCCGAAGATCGAATTCGGCCTGACGGTGGTCCCGGACTTTCCGCCAATTGATCCTGTCATTCGCCAAATCTGAAGAAAAAGAAGGACGAAAAACATGACACGCATAACTTCCCTCTTGACCGTGCTGGCACTTGTTGGCTGTGCAGCTCAGCCTACCTTTGAATATCGTCCGGGCGATATTGGCACCGTTGGAATACTGGTCCTTGTTGATGATGAACTTAGCCACAGTCATGTTGGATTGACTGTCTTCGGAAACTCAATAGAAACCTTCCCAAGCGGAACTTTTAGCGCATCTGAATATTTAACGGAACGTTCAAAGGAGCTACTGGGAAATCGTGGCTATGCAGTCATACCTGTTAGCCTGCCGGACGAAATTCATGATCCCGGAGACAGGCTCGTAGCCATGGGCTGGAGTGACCTTCACGTGCGCGGAAAGTATAGAGTGCCGCTTCAGGATCTCGTGGATGAAACCGGGGTAGACTTGCTGATTGTTTACCAGACATTCACCAGCCAGGACTTTATAAACAAAACCACAGCGCCCGTTTCTGGTTACGGACTTTACACCAGTTCAATTTTTGGAGTCCAGGTATTAAGGATATACGCAAACATTGAGGCATACGGAATCAACGGCAACCCGCTTGGATTCGTATCGGGCCATAGGGTGCTGACTGCTATTCCAGTGGAAGTGTCTGAAATCAGCTCCGAAACCATCCCCGAGATTGAGTTTCACGTTGAGCTACTTCTCGAGAGGATCGTCGACGCGATAGTTGCCGAGCTCAAACTATAAATCGGAGGCCAGACCGCTGTTGTCGAAAACTCTGACAGAGGTCCCATGAATGTTGTTGGACGTTTTTTTTCTATTTCTTGGCATAGCCCTGCTTACCGTTGGTGGTGAGGCATTGATTCGCGGCTCGCTGGCTGCGGCAAAGCGCCTTGGTGTTTCCCCCTTGCTAAGCGGTCTCCTCATCGTAGGCTTCGGCACTTCCGCTCCGGAACTAGTGGTCTCGGTGAATGCTGCGATTGATGGGCGACCAGACATTGCAATTGGAAACGTCGTGGGTAGCAACATCGGCAATATCCTGCTGATTCTCGGTGTGTGTGCACTGATTACACCGTTGACCGTCAAGCCGCTGGCTTTGCGACGAGATGCGGTCACGGTGGTTGCCGCAAGTGTTCTGTTCCTGGTTCTTGTTGGAGGAAGCGCGCTGGGGCGATGGGATGCCGCTATCTTCCTGGGTGCGCTGGGCACTTACCTGGCGTGGGCTTACTGGAGTGAGCGATTCCATGCTGCCCCTTCGGCACAGCTACGCCATGATGAAGCAGAGGAGTACTCTACCGTGCCAGAGTCTGTGCTGTGGACGGTGGTCGCAGTGTTTTTCGGCTTGACTCTTTTAATTGCGGGATCACAGGTTCTTCTGGTTGGCGCCATTGGGATTGCGACCCATTTTGGAGTGCCGGAGGCCGTTATTGGCTTGACGCTGGTGGCCGTGGGCACCTCTCTGCCCGAGCTATCCATATCGGTAATTGCAGCTATTCGGCGGCATGCTGATGTGGCCGTCGGCAACATACTCGGCAGCAATATCTTTAACCTACTGGGGATTCTAGGCGTGTCGGCTCTACTTCAGCCACTTCCTGTTCATTCGAGAATTCTCCAGTTTGATCAATGGGTCATGCTTGGAGCATCATTGCTCCTGCTGTTGTTCTTGTACACGGGACGCCGCCTCAGTCGTGTGGAGGGTGGAGTGCTTTTGGCGGGATACGGAATTTATATCTGGTTAAGCTTTACGATATTTGGCAGTTGACATGAAATGGAGCGCTTCATGCCTCGACGAGACTGTCATGCATTCGATGGCAGCGGGAATCAGGTCAGCAGGCCCCATGTCTGAAAAACCGCAAAACCTGCCAGAGCCGCAGTGATCAATAGTGAAAGAAGCGCAAGGTAACCGTCCTTGGCGATCAAAGCCAGACCAAATGAAGTCAAGGCCACGCCCGCGATTGTCGCGCTGAACGGGATAAACTCCAGCGCCGGCATGATCATGGCGATCATCAGGCATGCGATGGCAATCGCATACTGACCCGGGCCCCGAGTGAGTTGGGTCAAACGAGGGTGAAAGAAGCGATCGAGGAAGCGTGCCGGACGCTCCAGCCAGCCCAAGACCTTCAAGAACCGTTGTCGCGAGACCGTTCGATTGAGAAGAAATCCTGGTAGCCAGAAGTGTTCTTTCCCTAACATTAATTGACCGGCGGTCAGCACGACCAGAATTGCCATCAGTGTTGGAACACCTGGTATATCGCCAATCACCGGCGCCAGAGTAATCAATCCCGCCAGCAAGATGATGGTGCCAAACGAGCGGCGCCCGACCTGGTCCAGGATGTTTTCGATGCTGACCGGATCGTGTTGACCTTCAATTTCTTGAAGTCGACGAATCAAACTCAACAGATCGGTTATTTCGTGGTGCATGATAACGGGGCCGCTACTATGTTGTTTATCGGCACTTTGACATTATCCAAGTCTATTGTCCAAAGTAGCCTGGCCTGATCCGCATCGTATCGGCAAGACAGCTTCTCGTGACAATTAAAATTTCTCCCCCGATAAAATGAATTCCACTCGACTACGGTCTTTTCTATCCTTGCAATGAAGCCCTTGCCGGCTAGAAGAAAAGTCTTAGCGACGGTCGCGACTTTTTTAGTGATGCCTGTCCCGAATGGTAGCGATGTGTGAGCGCTTGGAAGAGTCTCGCCACACCTCAGTACTTCGCAGAATGAGCGAGGGGAAGCTGAAGCCCTTCGGCAATGCATCTCGATCACCTTTTGAGGAACCGCTCAAGCCCGTTGCCGGCCTCGATGCTGAC